>PUOG01000106.1 GCA_003552745.1 Spirochaetaceae bacterium | reverse complement strand
CGGCAACGAGAAAACTGACGACGAAAAGTCTACTGGATCGCTTCACATGTCCGCTCCCATCGGTCTCACTTCAATTTTCGGTCGACAGCCATGATTACCTTATTCGGACAGCATCTTTCCACTTCGCTCCAATCGTATCAGCCGTTTAAGGAGCTTGTCGCGCGGGTAAAGGCCGGAGAGTGGCCGATCGATGTGAAGTCGGCAGCGATCGGACTCCAACCGTTTCTGATCTCGAACCTCTATGCGCGTACCGACCATCCGTTTCTCGTCATAACGCCAACCGAGCAGGAAGCGGGCGTTCTCTGTGATGATCTGGCGAGAATCGGGCATTCTCCGGCGCTCTTCGAGCACTGGAATACGGTGCCGTATCAACCGGCTCCGGAGAACGCGACCGCCTTCGGTCGTCGCAGTCGCCTCCTCGATGAGCTGTTGGTCGGCCAACACGACATCGTGGTCGCCGGGCTTCGCGCGGCTCGCACCATGTTGCCGCCTCCGTCGCGTTTTCGTGAGTGGAGAAGCACATTTCGTGCCGGTGATGATCTCGATCCAGCTGCGATCGCTCGCGTGCTCGCGGATCTCGGCTACCGCCGCGTCCCGACCGCGACGGTTCGCGGGGAGTTCTCCCTTCGCGGGGAAGTGCTCGATATCATGCCGCCCGCCGGTGAAGAAGGTGTGCGCATAGTTTTCGGATTCGACGGAATCGAGACGATTCGCACCTTCGATGCAGGGACCCAGACAACGCTGGAGAGTATCGACTCGGCGGATGTCTATCCGACTCGCGAGATGGTGTGGGACGACCGCGCGATCGAAACGCTGCATCGGCGAGGTAGCGAGCTGGCCGAACTCTCGGCGATCGACGAGCTCGTCGACGACCTGCGTGAACGCCGGAGTCGCGACGATGAGTACATCTACTATCCGCTTGCGGTAGACGAGCCGGTCTCGATTCTCGATTTCATGCCCGGCGATACGATTACTCTGCTGACCGACCTCGAGCGGCTTCGCAGTACGAGTCACGCGCTCGACGAAGAGCTGGAGAAGCTGTACCGGCAGGAGAAGATCCGCCGACCGGTACCGCGACCATCGCATCAGCTTCTGGAGTTCGACCGGTATGACGCGGAGAACATGCACACGATTCGGCTCGTTGCGCTCGACGATACGGTTTCGACCCCCCCGATTCGCATCGAAAGTGAGCCACCGCGCAGCTTTTTCGGCAACATCGAGTTCCTCAAGGAGGAGATCAGCTCGCACGCAGCAGCCGGCTACACGATCTACGTCTTCGCCGACAGCGAGCAGCAGGCGAACCGGATCGCGCATCTGCTCCGTGATCTGCCGGTGGAGGTAATCGCCGACTCTATCAGCAGCGGTTTTTCGCTTCCGCAGCTGAAGGTATTGGCGATCGAGGAGCAGGAGATATTCGGGCGACGACGGCGCGCGCCGAAGTCGGTTCGTACCGCGGCCGGTGATCGGCTCGAGAGTTTCGTCGAGTTGAATCCCGGCGACTACGTCGTCCATGTGAACTACGGAATCGGACGATTTCGCGGAATCGAGCGGATGAGCGCCGGGGGCAACGAACGCGATTACATCCATATCGAGTTCGGAGGCGAGGAGTTCGTCTATATTCCGATCGAACAGGTAAACCTCGTCCAGCGCTATATCGGCAGTGGTGACTCCCCGCCGCGTCTCGACCGGATCGGCGGCAAGAGTTGGCAGAATCGCACCGATCGTGTCCGCAAGAGTGTTGAGGATCTCGCCGAACGGCTCATAACGCTGTACGGGCGCAGGAAGAAGGTGCGCGGCTTTGCGTTTCCCGACGATTCCGACTGGCAGCTTTCGTTCGAGGCCTCGTTCCCGTACGAGGAAACGGCCGATCAGCTTCGATGTATCGAAGAGGTGAAATCCGACATGCAGGATCCGAAACCGATGGATCGACTGGTCTGCGGCGATGTCGGCTACGGAAAGACCGAAATCGCCTTTCGCGCCGCTTTCAAGGCGATCACGCACGGGAAGCAGGTCGCTTTTCTCGCCCCAACGACGATTCTCGTCGAGCAACACTATGAGACGGCGCTCGAGCGAATGAACGGCTACCCGATCCGTATCGCCATGCTCAGCCGCTTCATCTCGAAGTCCGAGCAGAAGAAGGTGCTGGCCGATATCGCGGATGGGAAAGTCGACATGGTTGTCGGGACGCACCGCGTTATTCAAAGGGATGTGAAATTTCGCGATCTGGGGCTGCTCGTCGTGGACGAGGAGCAGCGATTCGGGGTGAAGGACAAGGAGCGGCTTAAGGAACTGCGGGCGAACATCGACTGCCTGACTCTGACGGCGACTCCGATACCCCGTACGCTTCACATGAGCCTGCTGAAGATCCGTGATATGTCGGTGTTACGTACGCCACCGCACAATCGTTTGCCGATTGAAACGCACATATCCGAGTTCGATGAGGATACGCTCCGTGGCGCGATCCGCCGGGAGGTCGATCGCGGAGGACAGGTGTATTTCCTGCATAACCGCGTGGAGACGCTCGATCGAATAGAGCTGTACGTTCGCGATCTCGTGCCGGAGATCATCGTCGAAAGCGCCCATGGTAAAATGAGCGGGCGAGATCTCGAGGATGTCATGCATCGATTCGTACACGGAGCGTTTCAAGTGCTCGTTGCAACCACGATTATCGAAAACGGACTCGACATTCCCAACGTCAACACGATCATCATCGACCGGGCAGACATGTACGGAATCAGTCAGCTCTACCAGCTTCGCGGAAGAGTGGGACGAAGCGATCGCCTTGCGTACGCATACCTGTTCTATCCGGAATCGAGAGCACTGAGCGAGGTGGCGATGAAGCGACTTCAGGTGATATCCGATTACACCGAGCTCGGAAGCGGGTTCAAGATCGCTTTGAAGGATCTGGAAGTGCGCGGTGCGGGCAACCTGCTCGGGCGACAGCAGAGTGGCGATATCCTGAGCGTCGGATTCGACATGTACTTGCGTCTGCTCGACGAGGCGGTCCGGCGCCTCTCCGACGGTGAGTATGAAGAAGAAACGGACGTGCTGCTCGATCTCGAGTACACCGGGTTCATTCCGGACAGCTACGTAAGTGAGCCGTCGGATAAAATGGAGGTTTACAAGAAAATTTCCGGAGTCAGCGATGAGGGTGAACTCGAGTCGGTTCACGCCGAGCTGAGTGACCGATTCGGGCCGCTTCCCGAAGAGGTTCAGAGTCTGTTGAGTCTTGCGGAAATCCGAATCCTGTGCAAACGTTTACACATTGCGAGTCTTCGTGAACGGCAAGGAAGACTCGAAGTCGAGTTTGCCAAGGTCGCGAAGATCTCCCCCGATCGCGTGTTGCGGGCGATCGAGGATACCGCCGGTGGTGTTCGGCTCGATCCGGGACGACCGAACGTCCTGATCGTCAACACCGAAGGTATCGGACTGAAAGAGAAGAGTGAGTATATTCGCAGCCGCCTGAACGCGCTCGTCGCGTAGGCGGAATCGAGGAACATGAAGAAAGACAATATCGATCTGATCTGTTCGGTCGCCGAACTGTCAGGTCTTTTCGAGAAACGAAGCAATGTCGGTGGATTCCTGCAGGATGTGGTTGAGCTCGTTGCAGCTCACATGCGCAGCGACGTCTGTTCGATTTACCTCTACGACGAACGCCGTGATGATCTCGTTCTACGGGCGACCCGGGG
>PUOG01000029.1 GCA_003552745.1 Spirochaetaceae bacterium | reverse complement strand
TCGTGCCGCTTTTCGCATTCCGCGGAATCGCCGGCCGGTTGTACGGCGACCTCGCGACGGCAGTCATCGCGGCACTGGTCGCGAGCTATATCACATCGGTCAGCGTCACGCCGGTTCTCTTTCGGTGGATCGGCAGCCGCCGGCCCGAACACGCCGCAGCACCGCTCGCGGCGACGCCCGCTGCTTCAGTCGGTCGGCCACCGGCCGCGCCGCGATGGTTTCGAGCCGTGCTCAAGCGCTCGCTGCGACACCGCGCGGTTACGCTCGCGCTGCCGGTGGCGCTCATTGCATTCGGCGGTCTCATGGCACGATCGGTGACGCCCGCGCTGTCCGAATCGGTTGATGAAGGTGAGATCCAGATGCAGCTCTCATTCCCGGCCGACCGGTCGATCGAAGCGGTTACCCGCGACACCGCACGATTCATCGGATCGTTTTCCGATGACGAGGGGGTGGCCTCGGTTGTCGCGCAGGTCGGTGGTGAGCCCGACGACCCGCGATTTCTCGCCGACCACGGCCGTTCGGTGAACAGCGCGGAGCTCACCGTCCTTCCGGCTGCAGGCGTCTCGGCCCGCGATCTCGCCTCACGGCTGAACTCACACCGTTTGCCGCACCTGGCAACCGGCCACGCGCAGCTTCCGGAGGGAGAGCTTTCGCGTCTGTTGCGCTTCGGGGGAACTTCCGGGCTCGCGGTCTACGGCGACTCCCCGGAGCTCGCCGCCGCGCGGGCCGCCCGGATCGCTGCCGAGATCGAAGAGTCGGACGGCAGCGTAGAGATAACCCCGGCCGGGAGGCGGTCGAGTATTTCCGCGGTGCCGGATCGAAAACTGCTTGATCACCGCCGCATCTCCCTTTCCGAGGCGAGCGTTACGCTGCGTTCGGCGGTGGAAGGGATCGCGGCGGGCAGACTCTTGCGCGACGGCGAGGAGATCGACATTCGACTCCTCTCCGGCGATGTCGAGAGCGCCGACGACATCCGGGACATGCACATGCCGGCGGCATCGGACGGCCCCGGTACGGTACGGCTCGGCGAGATTCTCCGGATCGAGGAGCGCGACGGGCCGGCGGTTCTCGCGCGCCGCGGACGGCGTGATGCGCTATTCCTGCACGCTGCCGGCGAAGGTGACGGTCTTTTCGGCGCCGTACCGTCGTCCGGCTCGGAAACCGCGGCGTGGGTCGAGGATACCGCCGGCGATGCCATCTCCGAACAGGCCGAAGCGTTCGCCCCGGTGTTCGCGCTCGCCGTTCTGATCGTCGCGTCGATTCTCGCAACGCAGTTCGAGGGATTCCTCGAGCCGGCGATCGTGCTCGGCGTACTGCCGGCCGCCTTCATCGGAGCGGTCGCAGCGCTCGGTATCGCGGGCAGAGAGTTCACCGTGCAATCGGCACTCGGCGCTCTCGTGCTCATCGGCATCGTGGTCAACAGCGCGATCGTGCTGATCGACACATGGAAGCGGGATGCGGATCCCAGCCGAGGATCCCGCCTATCGACGGCGGTCATCGTCTACCGCGGTGCTTTGCGCCGACTTCGCCCGATCGCGATGACGACGGCAACGACGATGGCGGCAATGCTTCCGCTCGCCGTTGACCCCGGGATCCGCTCGCATCAGAGCGCGCTCGCGATCGCGCTCATCGGTGGACTGCTGACCGGCACCGTTGTCACACTGTTTATCGTTCCGGCGCTCTATCTCGGCGCACGGCGGAGGTGGCCCGGTGGGTGATCGTCGTGCGAAGTCGTTCCGGTGGCGCGTCTTGCTATCCTCGCTCGTGGCCGCCTCGATGCTCCTTGTGACGAACCTCGAGTTCGGCGCCGCTCCCCCGGCCGATTCGCGGATCATATCGGTGGTGATCCGCTATTCGGGGATCGAACCGGCTGAGCTCGAGCGTATCGTCACCGAACCGCTCGAATCGAAGCTCTCGGCGGTTTCCGGCCTTAAAAGCCTGCGAAGCAGCACCGAAGTCGGCCGGGTACGGGTCCGGGCTGCGGTTCGCAACGACACCGCACTCGACGACGCGTATGGCGGAATCAGCGACCGTGTCGATGCGCTCTACGAAATGCTGCCGGAGGCGGTGCAGCGACCGCAGATCATACGCGGCGACACCGAAAGCGTGCCGATCATGGTCATCGCCCTTGTAGGCGAGGAGCTCTCGTCGCGCGATGTGCGGCGCCTCGCCGACGATGAGCTGAGCGCACAGGTCGAGCGCGTGGCCGGGATCGCCGAAGCGCGCGTAAGCGGAGGCGCGGTTGAGGAGATCCACATCGATGTGAACAGCGCCGTTCTCGCCTCCGCTCGAATCGACTGGCACGAGGTGACGCGAACGTTGCGCGATCGCCACACGATGCGAAGCGCAGGATCGCTTCGAGCCGGAACCCGCACGCGACCGGTAGTTCTCGACGCGCGGCTCGATGCCCCGGAGTATCTCGAGTCGCTGCTCGTTCCGGTTGCCGCGACGCCAATAGCCCTCGATCGGTTCGCTGCGATTAACAGACAGGCCCGCGAACCGGAATCGATAAGCCGCGTCGACGGCGAACGCACCGTGCTGATGCACATCACCGCGGCCGCCGAAGCAAACCTGCTCGCCGTCTCGCGCGCGGTCGAAACGACCGCCCGCGGCTGGAGCGGCACGCATCCGGTCCGTATATCGATCGTTTACAATGCCGGCGACGACGCGGTAGTTGCGCTTCGACGCACCGGAGCAGCGCTCGGTGCGGCGCTGGTGGCCGTGCTTCTCGTCGTAGGAGTCGCCGCCCACTCGGCGGCTCGAGCGATGGAGACAGCTCTCGTGCTGCCGCTCGGCATGCTGTTCACCGCCGCGATCGTGTCGGCAATCGGTCGGCCGCTCGATCCGCAGCTTCTTGCCGGATTCGCCGTCTCATGCGGTCTCGTAGTCGATGCGGCGATCATCCTCTCCGGCCGCCATGCGAAAGCCTCGATTACCGCGGTTGTCACCTCGACGCTTACCACAGTTGCCGCTCTTCTTCCGTTTCTCATCTTCCCCGACCTCCTGCCGGGAGCCGAGAGTATCGCGCTCGCCGCCGCGCTGCTCGTGGCTCTCTCAACCCCTGCGGCACTGCTCGTACGGAAGTGCGAACTCTTCGCCGATCGCAGCAGAGTCTCACATGCGATCGCCTCGCTTCCGGGTCGGCTTGTAGCGCTCTCCACCAGGCATGTCGCACCGGTTCTCACCGCGACAGCCGCAACCGTCGCGGTGGTTGCACTGCTTGCAGTGCGAGCGGGAAGCGACTCCCGGCTCTCGGCGGAGGTTGAAACGATCCGCATTCACGCGGAGTTTGAGCGCGGAGCCTCGGTCAGGTCGGTCGATCGTCGAACGAACGCGATCGCCGCCGAGCTCGAATCGCTATCGGCGGTCGATCGCATCGACTACACCGCACGCCGTGACAACGCATCAATCTCGGTTTACCTGAACCACGGGGCGGCTCCCGCCGAGGTGATACCGGAGATCGAGGCGATCGATGCGGCGTTGGCGCACGTGCAGCTGCAACTGGCCGATGGTGGCGAATCGCACGGATCGACGACTGCGATCGAAATCGCGGTTACCGGTCCCGATCGCGACATGACGCGATCGCTCGCTTCATCACTCGCCGCGGCACTCCTCGACCGAAGCGGTGATGGCGCAGACTCTCGCGGCCGGCCGGCAGGGCGCCAAACGGAACCGGCGACCGGCGTCGTACTCCACTACAAGGACGATCCGCCGGCGCTTATCTTTCGCCTCGACAGGCACAGACTCGCCGCCACCGGTCTCTCCCCGCGAGAAGTCGGGCAGACGCTCCGTTGGGCGCTCCACGGGCCGGTCGTTCTCAAGTGGCAGGAGCACGGCGGAGAGACCGATGTGCGGCTTCGATCGGTACGCGACGATGTACGCAACCCCGAGCACCTTCTCTCATTACCGCTGCTGCACTCCGGCGGAGATCCGGTTCCGATCGGCGCTGTCGGCGAGATGCGCCGGGCGAACCGGCCGGCGAGAATCGACCGGTACAACCGCCGGCGAGCGTCGTTCCTGACGGTGAGCTATCCAACCCGGAGTCTCGAGCGGGCACTCGGCTATTTGCGCGGGCACCTCGACGCAGAACCGCTCCCTGCCGGATACGCGGTTCAGATCGACCACCGCTACCGCCGACGGATTCGCCGATATGCTCGGCTCTGGGCGACCCTGGCCGGCACCGCACTTGCCGTCGCCCTCCTTACCGCGGCGGCCACCGAGTCGATGCGGATAGCCGGGTTGTCGCTCCTCGCGATTCCGCCGACGGTTGCGCTTACTCTCGTACCGTTTCTCATCGACGGTTCGCCGTTGAGCGGCGGGGTACTGGTCGGGGCGGTCATGCTCGCCGGAATCGCGGTCAACAATGCGATTCTCATCGGCTCTGTGGCACGCAGCGAACCGGTCGAACAGGCGATCGCAGCACGAACCGCCGATCTGCTGCTCGCCGGCGTGACGACCGCCGTAGCCTCAATTCCTCTGTTGATCCTTTCCGGCGGTAGCGGACAGAGTGCGACCGGCGAGGCGGTCGCCGGTGTGCTCCTCGCCGGCACCCTCGCGAACACAGCGGTCACTTACCTCGTGTTGCCGGCTATCTGGAACGCGTTGACCCGCCGGAAGAATGCCGGTGCAAAGTCCGCCGAAACCGCCTCGCCGCCGCGCGCACCTACCCCCTACTCCCCCTCCGGCGCAATGAAGAGCTGCATCGACGGCACCTCGTCGAGCGAGCTCCAGTCGTAGCCGATCGCATCGAGCTGCTTCTCGAGCGCCTGCCGATCGTCGGCCTCGAAACCGATGAGGACGTTGCCGGTATCGCTTGCCTGACTGCGGTAGTGGAACGCGCTTATGTTCCACTGCGTGCCGAGGGTGGCGAGGAAGTCGCCAAGGGCGCCGGGGCGTTCGGGGAAGTCGATCTGGTAGAGATGCTCGCTTGCGGCGTTCGGCGCCGGGCCGCCGATCATGTGCCGCACGTGCTCCTTGGCGACGTCGTCGTCGGAGAGGTCGGTGTGCTCGTAGCCGTACTCATCGAGGCGTGCGAGGAAGGCGGCGCGGTCGTTCGGGTCGGCCACGCTGACGCCGACGAGGACGTGCGCCTTCCGCCGGTCGCTGAGGCGGTAATTGAACTCGGTGATGCTGTGGTCGCCGACGACCTCGATGACGAAGGTGCGAAGCGCGCCCGGCCGCTCCGGCATCGCGATCGCCGCGAGCACCTCGCGCCCCGAGCCGATGAGCGTTCGCTCGGCGATCTGCTGCAACCGCTCGAAGGTGACGTTCGCCCCCGAACAGATCGCGACCGCGCGGGCGCCGACGGCGGGAGCGCCGGTCGGGCTCCCGGCGCCGTCGCCTTCGCCCGCGCTTCCGGCCGCCGGCGTTGCCTCCGGCCACCCCGCCGCGGCGTCCGAAGCCTCGCGCATGATCCCGGCGACCGCCAGCGCTCCGGCAGGCTCCACGATGCTTCGCGTATCCTCGAAGACCGCCTTTACCGCCGCGCAGATCTCGTCGGTGCCGACGGTGACGATGCGGTCGACGCACCGGCGTGCGACCTCGAAGGTATGCTCGCCGGCCTGCTTGACCGCCACCCCGTCGGCGAAAATTCCCACATGATCGAGAGTCACCCGCCGGCCGGCACGCAGCGATTGCTGCATGACGTTGCTGTCGCTCGGCTCGACACCGATTACCTGCACGTCCGGGCGCAACTCCTTCACGTACTGCGCCACCCCGGCGAGCAAACCCCCGCCGCCGACCGGAACGTAGATGTGCGTCGCATCCGGCAGCTGCTCGAGGATTTCCCTGCCGATCGTTCCCTGCCCGGCGATCACCAGCGGATCGTCGAATGGATGGATGAACATCGCCCCGCGCTCTACTTCGAGCTCCCGGGCGCGCGCATACGCATCGTTGAAGCTGTCGCCGACGAGCTCCACCTCCGCGCCGAGCGCGCGCACCGCATCCACCTTTATCGCCGGTGTGGTCCGCGGCATGACGATCGTCGCCCGTATGCCGAGTCTCGATCCGGCAAGCGCCACGCCCTGCGCGTGATTCCCGGCGCTCGCCGCGATGACCCCGCGCCGGCGCTCTACAGCACTCAGATGCGCGATGCGGTTGTACGCTCCGCGCAGCTTGAACGAGTGCACCGGCTGCAGATCCTCACGCTTCAGGTAGATCTCCGCTCCGGCGGCCGCCGAGAGCTTCGCCGCGCGGGTGAGCGGCGACTCGATCGCCACATCGTAGACGCGGGCGAGCAGTATCTGTTTGATTGCATCCATCGCGCTCGATCCACCTCCGGAACCGGATGCCGAATCGTAGCGCTTCCGGCGCACGGCTCGTCAAGCGACGGATCTTACGGCCTCGTTCCAAGGCATTCTTCCGAGCAGCACGAACACAGCGCACGAGTTGCCAAAAGTATGGTTTTGCGCGTAATACGCGCCTCTATCGAAAATAGATTGACAGAAATGCCCGCTCTGTTACGCTGAATCGCCGCGAGTGATTCTTGCCTATCCGTTGATCCTCGGGAACGGTCACTCTTTAGATTCGTCCGCTACTGATAGGAGGCGATCTCATGCTACGCATTTGCCCGCAATATCTGCGTAACCTTGTTCTCGTAGTGTGCCTGACGGCATCTGCACTTGTCTCGATCACCGGCTGCTCTCAACCACTTGCCGATGAAATTCAATTTGCCGCGCCAAGACTATCGCTTTCGGAGAGTGTGGTCGAGGAGATCGACGCGTTCGACGTTGTTGTAGAAAGTGAAGACGGCGAGCGAATAGAGACGAGGGTCGGTGCCGACGAACGGGAGATCGCCCTCGAGGTACCCGCGGAGACCGAGTTATCGGTCGAGCTTCACTCCATGCGGGAGAAGAACGGTGTCATGGTTCCCGAACGGTTTACCGGTAGCGAGACCGTAACACTGCCGGCTGGAAGTGAGGAGGTCGTCACGGTTGCGGTCGAACTGGTAGAACCTCAGTACGCAGAGACGGGCGATTGGGTCGGAAGCGCGACCGCAACCGACTACGACGAACTTGAAGCTGCACTGGAAGAAGCCGAGGAGAAGAATACCGACGACGACGCATTTCTGATCGTGATTACCGATGACATCACGGATGGGTTCGATGCAGGCGATGCGTTTGCTTATGTTGGCGATGCGGACATTTACCTGTACGGGTATGCCATCGACGAAGGTTCACGGCCCGTACTCGACGCTGGTGCACAATCACAGATCTTCTTCTTCCAGAGTGTCGGCGGCGGTGCGCCCAGTGGCGTCTCGGTGTCATTTGAGTCGCTCCATTTCGCAAATGGGCTCTTGGCTGATTCCAACGACTTCGACGGCGGAGCGATCGCTGCAGACAACTCTGTTGCGCTGAACGTCTACGACAGCGAGTTCACTAACAATGAAACCGAAGGTGGCGGCGGAGCCATCGAAATGCCGGAGAACGGAAGCATTCTGCACATATACGATTCCACATTCACGGGCAATAGATCAGAACTTACCGGTGGGGCGGTACGCATGTTTGGTCTCGAATCCGAGCTCTATGTGGAGAATACCGAGTTCTCCGGGAACATTGGGAGCAGCGGCGGGGCGATCTCCACTCAGGGCGTGAGCACATCGGTGACCGACTCCCTCTTCGAAGGAAATGACGCCGACGATTTCGGCTTCGGCGGAGCGATACGGTCTGATAATCATGGAGGCGACGGTGGAGCCATCACCATTGAGAACTCCGAGTTTGTCGAGAACAGTGCGAGTAACGAGGGGGGCGCCGTCCGAAGCCAGGATGGAGGGACGGAGGTCACCGGCTCCGAATTCATAGCCAATGAGGCGCCGATTGGTGGGGCGCTGACCGCTACCGATGAACTTTATGTCTCCGCCTCGCGGTTCGAGTCCAACTTCGCGTTCGAGGATGGGCCGAATGAGGGAGCGGGCGCAATTCAGTTCGGCAGCGGCGGAGCGGCAGACAAGGAATCGGCGCTAACGATCGTTGACAGTGAGTTCATTGAGAACGAGACCGAGGGAGACTCCGGCGGCGCGATCGCCGGATCGGGAGATATCGCCGAAGGTAGTGAAGATGATGTGGTTATCTCCGTGGAAGACAGCTATTTCGAATCGAACCGCTATTCGGTCAACGGCGATCCCGATGGCGGTGCGTCCGCGATTTTTTCCGAGTCGCTTAACGAAGACATTCTGACCTCGAACTCCCGATATGTGGATCACGAGGCGCCCGTGCTCAATGCATCGGGTGGAGAGCTCATCGACGAAGGCGGAAACGAGTTCATAGACACCGAAGAGCCTCCTTGGGGCGATCCGCCGGATTAGACCGGTCCGCCGAAGAAACCTCCACCTTCCATCGCCCGGTAGCCCGGAGCAGCTCGGAGCGGCTTTGCCATTCCAGCGATGAAGCTGTATGCTGGTGGGCGCACCAACGGGACACTACGAGCGACTCGGGGCCGGCGCGAGTGCCGTCCGGTCGGGCAGCCGGCGAGCACTCGCTTCCGAGGAAGGTGACCGAGACGTTCTCGCCAGCGCCCCCCTGTGCGGCGGCACCCGAGGCTCCGCGCGCCGGCTAACGCTGATACAACAGGATACTGATTAACGATGGATACACCGTACGCGGCGATAGGCGACCAACGGGCGAACGGGTCGCGGATCGCACTGCTCCACTTCGCCTTCTTCTTCGGAATCGGATCGTTCGTTCCGTATATGACCCTCTATCTCGCTCAGATTCTTGTCCGGCCCGACGGCACGCCGGCGAATAACCTGATCGGGATGATGATCTTCCTCAATCAGGGGCTCGGGATCTTCGGCGCCCCGGTGGCCGGGATCGTTGCGGACAAGTATCGCATCGAGCACGGAATCATCGCGATCTGTGCGATCGCCGCCGCCCTCGGAGCAACGCTCCTCGCGCTTCCGTCGTTCACGGCTATCGATTCGCTCGGCGTCACCGTCGTGCTCGTAGCCGTCGGAATGATGATAATCGGATTCTTCAGCCGCCCGATTCCGTCGCTCGTCGATACACAGACACTCAAGCACCTCGATGCTACCCGCGGCGACTCGTCGGAATACGGCCGGTTTCGATTGCTTGGCTCGGCGGGGTTCGTTGTCGCCACGGTGACAGTCGGTGTATTGCTCGCACTCACGAACCGCCTCGGCCTCGCGGTCGTCGCTCACGCGGCGGTGTTCGTCGTGATCGCGACGGTTAGCGGTCAGCGTATGTCGTCACACGTCGATCGGGTTAAAATCCCCTGGAAACACCTACGACAGAACGTACCGTTTCGCCGCTTTCTGCTGTTCATGTTCCTCATATCGTCGGCCATCTACAGCGCGTTCATCTTCACCGGCTACTTTCTCGACGAGGTCGATGCCGGATTCGTGGTCATGGGACTCGCCTTCGGAGCCTCGGCGCTCCCGGAGGTGCCGATCATGTTCAAGGCGGGCGCTATCGCGCGTAAGTTCGGCCTCCGCGGGATGCTCGTGATCGGATGCTCGGCACAGGTGGTCAAGCTCGTCCTCTTCGTTCTGCTCGCCGGCTCCCCGGCGACGTGGGCATTCATCGTGGTCAGCACCCTCCACGGGGCCGGTTACGCGTTGATTCATATCGGCGGCGTACGTTTTACCGACAATCACGCGCACCCGGCGATGCGCGCAACGTATCAGAACCTCTTCTCCGTCGTCCGTGCCGCCGGCATCGCCGTAGGCGGTCCGCTATCCGGTGTTGTGCTCACCATCTGGAACAGCACGGTTCTGATGGGAATCTGTGCGGCACTGATAGCGATCGGCACGGTGTACTTTGTGCTCGCGCTGAGAGGATCCGGCGACGAGCCCGCCGCCGACCCCGCGTAGGTGCTACGGGCAGTCGGTTTTCGGCGCCTGCCTGCGCCGCTCTAAGAGGCGTGCACGTACACGCACCACCGCTCACGGAACGGTGATCGTGCCTTCGAGATACTCGACCGCGCGTCCGCCGACACGTACCCGCTCTCCGTCCACCGTGCAGGCGAGCTCCCCGCCGCGCCGGGAGAGCTGCCGCGCGTGCAGCCGCGGCTTTGCCAGCCGCTTCGACCAGTACGGGGTGAGCGCGGCGTGTATCGAACCGGTTACCGGGTCTTCGGGAATTCCGTAGCTCGGCACGAAGTAGCGGGAGACGAAGTCGACGTCGCGACCGGGCGCGGTAATTACGGTGCCGCGGGGGTGCAGGTCGGCGAGCAGCGCGAAATCGGGGTCGAGCGAGCGCACCGTCTCTTCATCATCCAGAAGCACATAGAGGTTCTTGTCTTCGACTGTTTCCAGAACTTCTACCGGCGTAGCCGCGAGTCCGCGCTCGAGCTCCTCCGGCCACGCCTCGACCGGCTTCGGCATGTAGAGCGGCAGATTCAGCTCGAAGAGCTCGCCGTGCCGGGCGACGGTGAGCGCACCGCTCAACGTCTCGAAGCGCACCCCCTCGAGGCCGGGGCGAAGGTGGGTCGTGACCACGTAGGCGGAGGCGAGGGTCGCGTGGCCGCAGAGCGGGACTTCGGTTGTGGGCGTGAACCAGCGAAGGCGATAGGCATCCCCCTGTGGCACGAAGAACGCGGTCTCCGAGAGGTTGTTCTCCGCCGCGATCGCCTGCATGGTCTCGTCGGAGAGCCAGCTGTCGAGCGGGCAGACGCCGGCCGGATTGCCGGTGAAAAGCCGCGACGCGAATGCATCGACGACGTAGTAGCGCTGTCGGGTCATGGTACCGTCCTCCTTCGACGAGCGGTGCAATCGTACTCCTCCCGAAATACGGCAGCAATCCCCCGCGAAACCTTTGAGCGGGGAGGCCGCCTCCCGGTAGAATGGACGTGCTGAGCGCGGCATCGCGCGGGCAAGGAGGCATTTGTGCGCGTACTGGTTATCGGGGCAACAGGAGTAATCGGCAGCGCGGTCGCGGAAGCGTTCGATGGCGCCGGACACGAGGTCGTGCGGGCATCTCGAAAGGGCGAAAACCGGGTCGATATCACCGACTGTGCATCGATCCGGGCGCTGTTCGAGAAGCTCGGCACCGTCGATGCGGTGGTCAGCTGCGCCGGAGCGGCGATCTTCAAGCCGGTGGGTGAGCTGACCGACGGCGATGTGGAGGAGGCGACGCGGCTGAAGGTTTCGGCGAACATCGATGTAGTTCGTCTCGGAGTCGATCGCGTGAGCGACGGCGGTCAGTTCATTCTCACGACAGGAATCTTCTCCACGCGGCCGATCGCGGGAGTACCGCTGATCGCAATGGTCAACGGGGCACTCGAGAGTTTCGTTCGCGCGGCGGCGCTCGACTTGCCGAGAGACATTCGAATCAACGCCGTCTGTCCGCTGTTCATAAACGAAACCGCCGAACAGATGGGGATGAAAGGCGACTGCTCCGCCGCGGAGAACGCGAAAGTCTACCTCGAGCTGGCGACCGGGTCGGAGTCCGGGTCGATCGTGACACCCGGCCTGTAGCTCGCCGATCGCGGACACTCGCCATTTTCCCGTCCATTGCGGCGCCGTGCCCGCGCCGGCCGTAGCTCACCCGCCCCGCTCGTGTTATCGTTTCGGTAGGGAGGGAGCGAACGATGAAACTCTCTCGACGTAGCTTTATCAAGGGCGCCGTCGGCGCCGTGACGGTCGCCGCCGGGGGCTCGGTGCTGCTGACCGGATTCGGCTCCCACGAACAGCCAGATACAGCAACCGAAGCTACTCCCCCGGGTGACAACAACTGGGAACCGGCATATCTGCGACTCGAGCGCAGCGGGAAGTTCGCCGAGCGGGTTGAGCAGGCATACGCGCGGCTCGAGCATTGCGATTTGTGTCCGCGCAAGTGCGGAGTGAACCGCCTGAAAGGCGAGCGAGGGCTCTGCCGTGCGCCGGAGAAGGTTGTCGTCTACAGCGCACAACCGCACTTCGGGGAAGAGCGACCGCTTGTCGGCCGCAACGGGTCGGGAACCATCTTCTTCTCCAACTGCAATCTGCGCTGCGTCTTCTGCCAGAACTGGCCGATCGCCCATGAGGGGCGCGGGCGCGAGATCGAGGACGAAGATCTCGCCGACACGATGCTTGAGCTCGAGCGCCGCGGTTGCCCCAACATCAACCTGGTCACTCCGACACATGTCATGCCGCATATTCTCAATGCGACCCGGATTGCGGCAAAGAAGGGCCTGAGCACGCCGCTCTGCTACAATACCGGCGGATACGAGAGTGCGGAGGTCGTGCGGATGCTCGACGGCGTAGTCGACATCTATCTGCCCGACCTGAAGTTCATGGATGCCGCGCGCGGAGAGAAGTACCTCGGCGGCGCACCGGATTATCCGGAGAACGCGAAGGCAGCCATTCTGGAGATGCATCGGCAGGTCGGTGTGCTCGAAACCGATTCGGCCCGGGTGGCGCGGCGCGGCGTCATGCTGCGACACCTCGTCATGCCGAACCATGTTTCCGACCCGCTCGAGTTCGTCGACTGGGTCGCCGAGAATCTGCCGAAGTCGACGTACGTAAACATTATGGCTCAATACCGGGTGGAACATGAGGCGTTCGACTACCCCGATATCTCGCGGTCGATAACCTCCGAGGAGTTCGTTTCGGCGATCGAGCACGCGAAGGAGGTCGGGCTCACCAATCTCGACGATCGCTCACTTTCGAACTACGAGTCACACAAGCGTCGGATGTAGTGCCGCGGCGTGCAGATCACACCGGCGTCGGATGTAGTTACGCCCACCGCCCCGGAATCGGCGTGCCGCAACCGGGGCACTTTCCATCCTCCAGCCGCATCTCTTCGATCACGAAACCGAGTCGGTCGATCACCATCTCGCCGCACGACGGGCAGTAGGTATCTTCGGCCTCGTGACCGTCCACCCGCGCGATATAGACGTAGCGCACCCCGGCGTCACGGGCGATCTGGCGCGCCTTCTCGAGCGTCGAGACGGGGGTCGGCGGCAGGTTTCGAAGCTGGTACAGCGGATAGAAGCGCGCGAGATGCAACGGCGTGTCGGGGCCGAGCTCATCGACGATCCACCGCGCGAGTCCGCGAATGGAGTCGTCGCCGTCATTCAATGTCGGTATGACCAGGTTCGTCACTTCGATGTGCACCTCGGAGCGCTTCAGCCGGCGAGCGGTGTTCTGCACGACACTCAGCTCTCCGCCGCATCTGCGCCGGTAGAACTCCGGGTCGATGCTTTTTATGTCGAGGTTCACCGCGTCGAGCTTGTCGATGAGCGCAGCGAGCGGCTCCTCGGCGATATAGCCGCTGGTGTGGACGAGGTTCCTCATCCCCGCCTCCCTGGCAAGACTCGCGGTGTCGTAGACATACTCGTAGAACGCCACCGGTTCGCCGAACGCGTAGCTGACCGCGTCGACCTGGTTCGCCTGTGCGTGTTCGACGATCCGCTTCGGGGGCAGATCGTAGGTCTGTACCTCCTCAGGGTCGACGAGCGCCATGTCCCACACCTCGCAGAACGAGCACTTCAACGGGCAGCCTGCCGTCGAAATCGAGAGCGCACGGCGGCCGGGAAGGAAGTGGAAGTACGGCTTGCGCTCCACCGGATCGGTTTGCACGAGCGCGGGCGTTCCGTACACCAGAGTATGGCCGGCGCCGTCGCGGTTCATCCGCACTCGACACATTCCGCGCTGACCCGGTTCGATCCGGCAGCTGTGGGGGCAGAGGGTGCACTCGAGCGTTCCATCGCCTGCATCCCGGAACCACGCCGATTCGCGCACACCGTCGCCGATCTCAGCGGACTCCGGCGGCTCGGCACCGTCAAGCGGCGGACCGTCCGGCCGCGGTCGCGCCGTGTCTTCGGCCTCATCCCGCCTCGTCGTCAGATAGCCGAGCACACCACCGCCGATCGCCGCGGCGCCGGCGCCGGCTGCCAGGCCGAGCTTCAGGAAGCGCCGGCGGACCGAATCGGTTCGGCTCTCGCCTTGATGCTCAGGTTGATGCTGTCCCATACGACCTCCCTGGAATGAGTAGTACGATAAACGCAGTCATGTTTCCGATCGCGGCCAGCAGGCATCCGGCAACGATCCCCAGAACCGGCACGACGACTACTCCCGCAACGATGGCGCCGAAGCATGCGCCGAAGAGCTCGGTGCCGTACACAGCACCGGTGGCCCGTTCGGCCTGCCCATGCGTCGCCAGACAGCACGCGGTTGCGAGCGGGAAATCCACTCCGTTCAGCACACCGGCGAAAAACGTCAGGGCGAAAAAGAGCGCAAAGAGCACCACCGGCGATTCGACGGTTGCCGCGACCGGCAGCAACACGGCTATGAGCGCGGCAAACACGGCGATCGCCAGTTGCACCGCCCGAAGCGTGCGCACCTCCGCCTTCCTTCGCACGAGCCGATGTGTGGCCGCGGCGCCGGTCGCGAGCCCGGCCATGAATCCGGCGGTGATAAGACCGATCATCTCGTACACGAATCCGTAGATGCTCTGAAAGGTAAAGAGAAGCGCGATCTGCAGGGTGATGGTCGAGAGCCCGGTCGTGAACACGGCGAAGAGAACGGCAAAGCGGTGTGCCGGGCCGGCGGCGACATCGGGCGCCTTCCGGCGCGATGCGAATCGCAGCAGCGCCGCGAATGCGATGGAGAGCAGGACCGCCGGCACGACCCACCATGCGCGTACCCGCAACATCGCGCGGAAGACCGGCGCATGGTCGGCCCTCGTCAGCTGGTTCCAGAAGGCGAGGGTGTGGAGATAGCCGATCGGCCGGAAGTCGGAGTTAATGAAATAGCGCTCGTTGACCGCCGGGAGCTCGCCGGCGAGGCCGCGCAGCTCTTCGAGCGATGACGGGGTGAGCGCGGCAGCATCCGGCGCCCTCAGATGAGCGTCGGCACTACGTCCGTGACGAAGAAGAATCTCGTTGATCCGCAGGAGCGGGCCGCGCTCGAGCAGGATCGCGAACTGCCCCGGCGAGAAGCCGGGCGAATCGACTCCCCGATCTTCGTAGCGGCGACGAAGGATCCCCGGATCGGCGGAAATCGATTCGTCTCCAGCCGAGGCGAAAAAGCGTACGTGTCGGTCGCCGGCAGCGAGCACATTCGGAAAGACGCGGTCGATGGTGTGGTAAACGGTTGCGTTGCGGTTTGCCACGGGAACGCTGCGAAGCCCGGGAGTCGAATCGACGCCGACGGCGAGCACGCCTTCGGGCTCGAGCCGGCGCGATGCCTCTCGAAAGAACTCCTCGGTGTAGTAGCGGTTCAGCGCCGCGGTGGCCGGGTCGGGAACCTCTACAATGATCAGATCGTAGGAGCCGGTTTCGGTTCGCAGGAACTGCCTGCCGTCGCCGTGGATGAGGCGGACATCGTCCCGGTCGATCGCGGCAACCGTATCGCGATGCAGATAAGTGCGCGCCGTATCGGTGATCACCGGGTCGAGCTCGATGTAGTCGACCGTTTCGACCGGATGCCGCACGATCTCCCTTAGCGCCCCGCCGAGCCCACCACCGATAAGGAGCACACGCTTCGGGTCGGGGTGCTGCGTCATCGCGAAGTGGGCGGAGACGATTGCCTCGTGCTCTTCGAAGGTCGGGCCGGTGCTCCCGGCGCCGCCGGAGGCGGCGAAGAGCAGGTTCCCGCTCTGGAAGAAACTGTGCTGGCCGTTTCGCCGGGCGATCGAGACCGCTCCGTATCGCGACTGATAGACCGACAGAAGCTCATGTTCGGGAGAGAAGAAGCGCCATTGCAGGCGATACGCCCACGAATCGATATCCTCGAGAAACGGTCCCGCGGCGAGCGCGGCGACGAAGGCCCCCCAGAGCAACACGTGGAAGCGGCCGCGGCGCCTGCGCGTGGCTACAAGTGTTGCAAACGCCAGAACGAGCACGACGGCCACCGCGATCTCCAGCTGATTCAAAGTGCGAACGAGCACGAGACTGAAAAGCGCCCCACCGACGGCATTGCCGACCGCCTCTACTACGTAGGTCTTATCCGCTCCGCCGGTGTCATCGCTTCTGTCATGCAGCCGCCATAGTCGCGCGAGCAGCACGAAGTGTGCACCGAGCAACAATCCGACCGGCGCGGTCACGAGAACCGAGGCGACCAGCATATCGACGATCGAGAGGTAGG
>PUOG01000198.1 GCA_003552745.1 Spirochaetaceae bacterium | reverse complement strand
TCGCCCCGCCGAAGAGCAGCAGCTTCTCGGTAATCGTGGTCTTCCCGGCATCGGGATGGCTGATGATCGCAAAGGTCAGCCGCTTGCGCAGTTCCTCCTGCAGGTTTGAATCGCTTCCGTTATCGCTCATGATCTGTAGGCTCTCTTGAAATAGGAATTTTCGGGAGATGATGGTAACTCCGTGCAGCGGTTGCCCGCTTCCACGGACCGGAACGCACCGTCTCCGGTCTCCGGTCACCGATCGCCGGTTACGCAAGCGAAAGCGCGAGCTCGACCATTTGCGAAAAGCTGCGCTCCCGCTCCTCGCTCGAGAGCGCCTCGCCGGTCGCGAGGTTGTCGCTCACCGTCAGAATGCTCAGCGCACGCACCCCGTGTCCGGCCGCAATCGTATAGAGCTGGGCGCTCTCCATTTCCACCGCGAGAACGCCGTGCTCGGCCAGCGCTTTCCAACCGTCCGGCTGCGGATCGTAGAAGTAGTCGGCCGAGAACACATTCCCGGCGTGAAAGGCGAGCCCGGCGGCCCGGGCGTTCGTCACGCACCGGTCGAAGAGCTCGAAGTCGGCGCACGGAGCGAAATCGATATCACCGAAGCGGCGTCGATTCATGCCCGAATCGGTCGAAGCGCTCATCGCAATGACCAGGTCGCGCACGGCAATCTCTTTGCGATACGATCCGCACGAGCCGATGCGAACCACGTTCTTCGCCCCGTATTCGCGGATCAGCTCGGTCGCATAGATAGCGAGCGACGGCTGCCCCATACCGGTGCCCTGCACCGAAACCCGCCGGCCGTCGAACGTACCGGTGTATCCGAGCATTCCTCGAACTTCATTGTAGCAGATAGAATCCTCGAGGAAGTTCTCGGCAACGTAGCGGGCGCGCAACGGATCGCCGGGCAACAGTACGGTTTCGGCAATGGCCCCTTTTTCGGCGCCGATGTGAACACTCATGCGACCTCTACTCCTGTCACGGGTTAGCATGATAGTATCGCGCCCACCGGCGGAATGGCAACATGCCGGATTCGGAGGACTCGTATCGGTTCCGACATTGCTCTTCTCGCGTTGCTCGGAAACCCGGGACGCGACTACGTTCATACCCGGCACAACATCGGGTTCATGCTTGCCGGCAACCATCCCGGAATTCGGAGTCTCGTCTGGAGAGAGAAGTTCCACGGCGATTACGCAACGCTGCTTGCCGATGGGCGAAAGATTCACGTTCTCAAGCCGGCTACATTCATGAACAGAAGCGGTATATCGGTTGCTGCCGCAACGACGTTTTTCAAGCTCGATCCGTCCGGCGTTCTCGTCGTACACGACGAGCTCGAGCTGCCGTTCGGAACGATCGGATTCCGGTTCGGTGGCGGCCTCGGCGGTCATAACGGATTACGCTCGATCGCCGAACGGGTCGGCACGCGCGACTTCGCACGATTGCGAATCGGGATCGGGCGCCCGCGCGGGGGCACGGTTTCCGGATATGTACTGAGTCAGTTCAACACCGACGAGAAGGCGCTGCTCGAGAGAATTCTCGACGGCGCGTCCGAGCTGCTCGACGAAGCGCTATCGGGCGCATGCCGCAGCGAGACAAAAAGACAGGTCGTCTGAAAGTGCGGTAAAGACGACAAACAACGCCGGCGCACGATCGTCCCGAACGACCGATTCGGCCGCTCACCCGCTCCTACCGAGGACCGGAACCGTTGGCGGCGAGCACGCTCAGCCGATCGTAATCGACCGGCCCATCTTCGGCGAGGTGGCAGGCGACCTTCTGTCCGCTCTCGAGTACGTGCAGCGGCGGCTCTTCGATCCGGCATCGCTCCATCGCGAACGGACAGCGGGTGTGAAACGGACAGCCGGACGGGGGGTCGATCGGCGAAGGCACGTCGCCTTTCAGTATTATGCGCTGGGCCTTCCGCTTCGGGTCGGGAACCGGAACCGCCGAGAGCAGTGCCTTGGTATACGGATGCTGCGGATTGTCGAAGATCACCCGCTTCGCGCCCATCTCCGCCACCTTGCCGAGGTACATCACCACAATCGTGTCGGAGATGTGGCGAACGACACCGAGATCGTGTGCGACGAAGATATAGGTGAGCCCGAGCTCGCGCTGCAGTCGCTTCAGCAGGTTGATCACCTGAGCCTGCACCGACACATCGAGCGATGAGACCGCCTCATCGCAGACGATGAGCTTGGGCTCCACCGAAAGCGCCCTGGCAATTCCGATGCGCTGTCGCTGTCCACCGCTGAACTCGTGCGGATATCGATCGATATGCTCGGCCTTGAGTCCCACCATCTCCAGCAGCTCTATGCACCGCTCCCGCCGTCGATCCTTCGGGACCACGTTCTGGATCGCCATAGCCTCCACGAGCAGCTGCCGAATAGTCTGACGAGGATTGAACGATGCGTAGGGGTCCTGGAAGATGATCTGCATGTCCTTTCGCCGCCGGCGAAGCTCCTCCTTCGATAGGGTCGTCAGGTCACTTCCATCGAAGATGATCCGCCCTCCGGTCGGCTCCTGCAGACGCAGAATCACCCGGCCGGTGGTCGACTTCCCGCAGCCCGACTCACCGACGAGACTGAGCGTCTCGCCCTTCGTGACATCGAAGGTAATGCCGTCTACGGCACGAACGTAATTCTGCACCCGGCCGAGAACGCCGCCACGGATCGGGAAGTGCTTCGTCAGGTCCTCGACCTGGAGAAGCGGTGCCACATCACTCATCAACGGCCACCTCCCTCCGTTCCCAATGGTGCGTATGCATCCAACAACGTACCTGATTCTCTCCCTCTATCGCCTCGAGCTCCGGCTCCTCCCCGCGGCACAGTTCGCGGGCGTGCGGGCACCGGGGGGCGAAGCGACACCCCGTAGGCAGCGCGAGCGGATTCGGCACCGTTCCCGCAATCGCCCTCAGCTCGGCCTGGTCCTCGTGGTGGTGCGGCAAAGACTCCATGAGTCCGACGGTGTACGGATG
This sequence comes from Spirochaetaceae bacterium, assembly GCA_003552745.1. Lineage (GTDB taxonomy): Bacteria > Spirochaetota > Spirochaetia > DSM-27196 > SKKC01 > SLAN01. The sequence goes on along the minus strand of PUOG01000198.1, from coordinate 788 downwards.
ACGCGGGTTATCGAACAGCGTCTGCACGTCGGCAAACTCGACGATCTTGCCCGCGTACATAACCGCCACGTGGTCGCACATCTCGGCGACAACGCCGAGGTCGTGGGTGATCAACAGAATCGTCGTGCCGAAATCGCGCTGTAGCCCTTTCATCAGCTCGAGAATCTGAGCCTGGATAGTCACGTCGAGAGCGGTAGTCGGCTCATCGGCGATCAGAAGCGAAGGATTGCAGGCGAGCGCCATCGCGATCATGATCCGCTGCCGCATGCCGCCGGATAGCTCGAACGGGTATTGACGCACGCGCCGCTTCGGCGACGGAATGCCGACGAGATCGATCATATCCACGGCACGTTCGAGTGCCGCGCGCCGGTCCATCTGTTCGTGAATACGCAGCGCCTCGGCGATCTGTTCGCCGACCGGGTACACCGGGTTGAGCGACGTCATCGGCTCCTGGAAGATCATCGAAATGTCTTTGCCGCGCAGCGCGCGCATCGACGGCTCGCTTTTGCTCAGGAGATTCTCGCCCTTGAGCAGCACCTCTCCACCGACGATCCGCCCCGGATCGCTCAACAGCCGCATGATCGAAAGGGAGGTAATACTCTTCCCGCACCCTGACTCGCCGACGAGACCGAGCGTCTCACCCGGCTGTACCGCGAAAGAGACCCCATCGACCGCCTTGACTTCGCCGGCGTCGGTGAAAAACGACGTACGCAGGTCCCGGACTTCGAGCAGAGGGACCGAATCGCGTTCGAACTGCATAATCTCTCTCCCTCTCTCAGCTGAGCTCG
>PUOG01000231.1 GCA_003552745.1 Spirochaetaceae bacterium | reverse complement strand
TGAACACCATCGCATCGTGGTATCTGCTGAAGATTCCCGCCCGGACGGTCGTCGAACATACGCCCGACCGTAATGTCTGGCAGACGTTCGCGTGGAGCATGAAACGACGCGAGCATTCGGTCCCGCTCCTCGTTCATTGGCTGGGAGGGGGCCTCACCGTTCTGTTCAGTTTTCAGGTTGTGTTCCTACGCCGAGTACTCGGCGTGCCGAACAATATCGCAGTGCTATTTGTAATGGTGGAGGCGATCGCCGCGATTATCGCCAACAGCGCCCTGAAGCCGTTTGCCGACAGCATCGGCGACAAACCGCTGCTCGCAATAACGAATCTCGGCCTCGCGACCGTCGCCCTGGTGTGGGTGTTCATTCCGGCAACGCTTCCGCTGCCGGCTTATTTCGGTCTCGGCTTCGTCGCCTTTTTCTTCTTGCGCACGCTACTGACGCTGAAGGGATCGGTCATGATCAAGTCCATTCCGGAGCGCAACCGTGTGCCGTATACATCGTCGGCGAACGTGATGCTCGGCATCGTCGCACTCACCGTCGGGCTTCTCGGTGGTGCGCTCGGCGATCTGGCCGAGATGGCGCCGGGCATGGTGGTTCACGAGTACAGTTTCACCTTCCTCTTCACCGCCGCGCTTTCCGCGGCCGTTGCGGTACTGAGCATCCGGCTTCCGGACGACCGGAGTATGTCGTTGCGCGAGACCGCCAGAATCATGCTGTCGATGAGAAACCTCCGCGCGTTCCTCGATGCGAATCAGCTGGAGTTCACCGCCGATCCGGCACGTCGCGAGACGCTATTGCTTTCACTCGAGCGAAGCGCCACGCCGGTGGCGACCTACCGCCTGCGCCGGCGGTTGAAGGGCCCTTCGGCCTCAGAAAAAGAGCGCGTACTTCGTACGCTCTTTCGCACCCCGCGTCCGGAGTTGCTCGGCGACATAATCGATGAGGCGCGCGACTGCGCAAGCTACACGCGCCGGGAGGCGATCTTCTGTCTCGGCGCCTACGACAATCCGGAAGCCGAGCGCGCCTTGCGCGAAATCGCCTGCAATGAGACCGGCATCGAAGAGGTGGCGGTTGCTATGAAAAGCCTCGCCCGCATCGGACGTACCGACATCTTGCCGATGCTCCAGAGTATGCTCGCCGGCGACAATTTGAACGCTCGTGCGGAGCTCGACCTTTCGGTTGCCGAGGCGATCATCGATCCGACCGGACCGCAACTCGAGCACCTGTTCGAGCGCGCATTCGCGCGAGGCAGCGAGCGCTTCGCGATCACGAAGGTCTCGGTTGCACTCGACCAGATCGGTCTCGACCCGCGGATCGAGACGTATCTCCGCGCGGAGGCGGATACACCGGCACGCGGATTCGAGGACCTCGTGGAGGATGCCGCTGAGTTCGCAATCATTCAGGCTCAGAAAGGCCAGCTTCTTCGCTGGGCCCGGGTGGAGAACTTCGAGGCGATGTGGACATGGATCGCAGATGCGATTGACGGTGAATACGCCACCGGCTGGGCGGCGGCACTCGCGCACTCGGTCATCGTGTGCGAGCCGCCACCGCAGCTCAAACGGTTCGCCTGCCTCGCTGCCCTGTACGTTCTCCACCGCTGCCTCGAAAGCGAACAGGAGGTGGGGCGCGAGTAGCCGGGGCGGCCCGAAGTGAACCGGCGCGCTCGCTACCCCAGCCCGCTTCGCAGTCTCACTGCATATCTGGTATATTCCTTGTATGTACAAGTATCATCCCGATTCTGTCGACAGCATCGTAGCGCGGATTGAGGTGCACCCGTTCCGGCCGGTTGAGAACGGCATGACGATCGAGCCGACCAGTGGCGACGGTGGGCTCGACGACTTTGCCAACGAGGACTGGCTCGTGCGCACGCTTGCCATACGTGACTTGGTCCGGTGTGGCGACTCCGAGGGGATTACCCGGGCGCTCGGCCATCGCTCGCCGGAGGTGAGATACCTGGCTACCGCGGCACTCGGGATACTCGAGGCCGAGTCGTCGCTCGACAGCCTGCACCGCCTCCTGCGTGAGGCCCCGGAAAGCACCGTCCGCAGTCAGGCGGCGATCTCGATCGGACAGGTCGGCAGCGAGGAGTCGATACCGATACTCGAACGGCAGGCGCAGAACGACGAACAGCGCGACATTCCCCCGCAATGCCGGATTGCGATCGACCACATTCGACGTTATAGCACAGGTCAGGCCGAACTTCGGAAAGCGTTCGAGCAACTCGACGAAGCGTCGTTCCGCACGCTCCATGTCGGCGATCGGTTTCCCGCGGTTGAGCTGCCGACCGTCGACGGCGAGCGCTTTCGGGTCGGTGACCACGTTGGAGAGCGCCGCATTGTGCTGCTGTGGGTGTTCGCCGACTGGTGCCCGGTCTGCCATCACGAGTTCCTCGATCTGATCGAGCGACGCACGGAGTTCGAGGAGCTCGATGTTGCCGTCGCGACCGTAGAGTGTCACGATGTGTACCGGTCCCGTGTAATGGCGGGTCGCGAACCGAAACCCGAGTACTGGTACTCGCACAAGTTTCCGAATCTCTCGTACGGTGAGCAGCGATGGTGGCCGCACGTGACGGATTTCGCTGGTTCACTCGCGGCCCGGCTCGGTCTGGATCCGCTCGCCTTCGCCGTCCATTCGGAGTTCGTGAATCGTCCGGCAACCATCATCGTCGAAACCGATGGAACGATCGCCATGTCATACGCGGGTACGTTCTGGGGCGACCGTCCCTCGATCGGCGATATCGTCGAGCTTCTGAAATCGGGCCGATACTCGTACGAGCATCCCCAACGAACGCGCCGCCGGCTTACACACGCTTGAAGCGCTTGCGTCGTACGCGCTTCAATCCTTCACTTCTCGACGAGAAATCGATCCAGATGCCCGCCCAGCGCTCCGGAGGCCGACGCGTTTTCGGTCACCGCCGACTCGAGGTCAACAGCAATCGTTTCGAGCCGGCTCGACGTGCTGCGCAACGATCCAGCGCCGGAGCGCACGGTTTCCGAGATCGAGGTCAGCGCCGAGGCAAGCTCGGTCAACGCTTTGGTCCGTGAGGTCAAGTCCGACGAGGAGCCACGTACATTCGCGGTCAGATCCTGTACACGCGATATGACCGTATCGAGCTGCTCGGTTCCTGCGCTGATCTCCTGTGTACGCTCGTTAATCTCCTCCATCCGCGTACGCAGATCCCCGATTTCACCCCTGATCTCGAAGAAATATTCGACCGACTCTTCCATCGTCTTCATCGCCGCCGCGATAGCCTCTGCCATCTCACCGAGCGTCGCGGAGACCTCACGCGAGTTCTCGGCCACACCTTCGGCGAGGTTGCGAATCTCCTCGGCGACCACCGCGAACCCGCGCCCCATCTCGCCGGCGTGCGCCGCCTCGATCGCAGCGTTCATCGAGAGCAAGTCGGTATGCTGGGAAATCGTGTTGATTACGCTCACCGTCTCGAGCATCGCATCGGTCATCCGGAAGGTGCGTTTCATCGCCTCGACCGCGTCGCGCATAGTCTCCTCGCCCCGTTCGGCGAGTTCCGAGAGCCGGTCGGTCTTCTCTTTACGGCTTGCTACCGCTACGGCGATATTCTGAATCGATCCGGCCATCTGACGAACCGACGCCGCCGACTCCTCCATCGCACTCGCCTGCTCGTCGGCCACATCGCGGACGTCGTTTGAGAACGTACTCAAACTACCGGCCTGGTCACTCACGGTTCGGACCTGTCCGTCGAGCTCGTCGGCGTTCGCTCCGAGCGAATTACTCACTTCCGCCAGTTGTTTCATCTCGCCCCTCGCCGATGCCACCGATTCGGATATGCGCCGAGCGGCCTCATCGGTCGCATCCGAGCTGTCAGCCGCGTGGCGAAGCACATCCGCGAGCGAACCGAGAAAGTCGTTCAAACGGTCGGCGAGCACCTTCACCTCGTCGAAACTCGTTGCGCTCAAACGTACCCGCAAATCGGCAGCTCCACCGCTCCGTAGTCCTTCGAACATCGATTGGATACGCTCAGCCATCGAAGTGATGTGACCGACCGTCTGGCCGCATACCGTTCGCAGATTGATAAGTGTCATGATGATGGAAGTGGCCGCGAGCACCACCACCATACGTACAACAATCGGAACGACGATATCACCACCGATTCGTACGGTTTCGAGAAACATCATGCTCATGCTGCCGTATAGCGTAATGACCACCAGCGGCGCGAACACGAATCCGAGGGCAAGCTTACGCTCGAGCGAGAAGAGCCGTCTGCCGACCGGTACCGTGTGAGCCCGATGCTCCACAACGCCGACGGTCTTCAGGTAGAGCGGAATGGCGGCAATGAGAATCGAGGCGGGCCCAGCGAGAATCGCCGCAGTGTATCGTAGCCCGCTCATCTCCAGAACTGTCGAGGAGGTCAGCGAAAGCGCAGGGAAGCGAGCGGTGAGCACGATGATGTTCGGTCCGAGAATGCTCGCAGCGGCGAGGGTTGCCGCCAGCACACCGGCAAACCGTGGGACAGCCCGCTCAGCGCGAAGTCGAGCGCCCTCGCCCTCCCGTTCGACTTCGCGTTCGCCCTCGTAGCGACGAATCGCATTGAGTCCGTTTCGCAAAGCAAGCGGAGGGACTGCAACATACGCTGCGATAAAGAGGAGAAACGGCGGTGACGCGAGCATGTAGTCGAGAGCGAGAACTGCGGGATCGTAGATCGTGAAATAGGCGGCGAGTAATACGTAGAGTGGCGGCGGCAGGAGCAGCGTCGCGGCGAGGAGCCCACCTGCCGTCCACTCCACTTTTGTCCGGCCGGCACTTGTATCTCGAAGAATCATCCTTCCACCGTCGATCATTCGGCTCTTACCCGTACGTAGTCGATCCACGCGCGGCTCGTCTCCCCGCTTCCGTATGAGTCGCCCATAATCGCGAGCTGCGCCGTGGACGGTGGATCCTCTCCGAACGCGTCGCGATAGTCATCAACGATGTTCCGCCGGTGCTCACGCCACTCCATGAGATTATTGCGTCCCTGATCAACCGGAAGCATAAGGGCCCGTGAGGTGTACGGACTCTCGTACCACTGCATCTCCCACTGCTGATTCGACCAGATGTAGAGCAGCGATCCGAGCGGCGGATACTCGCCGTGGATCATCCGAATCGCCGCGTACTGCAGGCGTGTGCCGAACCCAACCTCGTCGGGATCGTACTCAAAGTTGACATAGACACGGACCGGGTAAGTATCGCCCTCCCGTGTGGTGAGGTCTCCGCTGGAGATGATGTCCTCCACACGCCAGCTCCACTCGATCACCGGATTGTCGTAGACATCAAATGTTTCGGCATGAACGATACCGCTACCACCGTCGATCGATTCAATGAACAGTAACGATCGGTCGTCCTCCTCTTCTATCGAGTAGTTGGTCAAACGCTCGATATCATCGAAAACGAGGTCATCCCACGCCTCGAGGGTGGCGAAAGACTCCTCGATGACCGGCGAGCGCTGCCGCCGGTCTTCGTTCCGGTGATCCGACGACATCGCTGCTGCAACAATCGTCGCGGCGAGCACGACGACAAGCGTGGAGCGCGCGAGCACGTGGCCGGATGGACACTCGAACATGTTACTCTCCCACAATTGATTGTAACTACAAGTTATCGGGTAATGTGTCGAGATTGTCAATCCAGGCGCTGGAGACTGGCGCTGCGGGCGCTCGCAGCCGGGAGTGTACTCCCCCACGATGCGCACCGGCGATTTCTTCGGTCTGTTACGCGTCGTCCCGCATCGAGTCGTAAATCTCACGGAATCTATCTCGATTGCGTTCCCACGCGTCGGCGACATCGGGGCCGTAGCGATCGATCGCACGAGCGCCGCTGCGGTCGTCACAGTCGACAATCGCGACGGCCTCTTCGTGGGTGAACGGGCGCTTGTACGGCCGCGGCGACCGAAGTGCGTCGTAGCTGTCGCAGACGCTTACGATTCTCGCGGCGAGCGGAATCTCGTCTCCCCGCAGCGGCCGGAGCGCCTGATAGAAGGCGGGTTCGCGACTGTCGAACGCCCGTTCGATCCCGTCGTCGCCGATGAGGCCCGGATAGCCTGCTCCGTCCCACCGCTGGTGATGGTGCAGCGCGATCTCACAAGCGAGGACCAGCCGGCTGTCCACGTTGTCGCTTACCCCGATCATCCGCTCGAGTATCTGTGCTCCGAACACGGTGTGCATCTTCATCCGCTCGAATTCCTCCGCAGTAAGCGCCCGCGGCGCTTGAACGATCTGCGGAATCGCCACCTTTCCGATGTCGTGCGCGGCGGCGACCTGACCTAGATCGGTGCACATTGCCGTCCGGGGACACAACTCTCCGGCGAGCAGCTCGGCATATGCATTCACCCGCCAGATATGACGCCCGGTGATTTCATCGCTGAACTCGGCGCTCGCGCATACGCCGTGTATCGCCTGAATGAACCGGACGTCACGGTCGTGCGCCACATCCAGCGCCGCAAAGAGGCTTTGCGCGGCATCCGCGGCCGTTTCAAGGAATCGAAGATCCGCCCGCGTGAGTGCGGGCCGGCGGTTGAACGCGACAATGGAGGTGCGTCCGGCGTGGTAATTGGCAAGGTTTTCGACTCTGCCACCGAGAAAGTCGCGCATCTCCGGTGCGACCGGATACGAGCGGTCGAATGCGTCGTCGGAATCGAAGTCCGAACGGTGCGCCGCTACGGCGCGACCTTCCGCCCGCGAGCGTGCGATCGGGGCGCGGGAACCCGCCGGCACATAAATGTCCTCCGATCGTTCGAGCAATCTAGTCGATCCGTATCTCCGGGCGCGTCCGACAAGGTTTCCGTCGGACCGCTCCTGCGCGAGGAGGACCGCCTCGTATCCGCTGTCAAGAATGAGCCGGGCCAGACGCTCCTCCCCACTATTCTGAGAACCGGCGCCGAGCACATCATCCATAACCTCGATCTGGAACTCGCGAACCGCCGCGCGATGCGACTCCGCCTCTCGTTCGGCGGTCACATCATCCAGCCAGACGAGCACCATGGACTCGTCACGCTCGCAGTGGCTCGATACGCGATACCACCGTTTCACCACCGGCGAGAACACAACCGGTTCGTCGGCGGCGGCGCAGATCCGTGCGACTACGGGATCTTCGCCGTCGTCGCGGCCTCCCTCGCCGGGCTCGACCCCCGGCAGCTGCAGGAACTCGGACACGTTGCGAACGCCGTGTTGGTCGAATAGAGCGGCCGTACGCCCCATCGCCGCCTCGATCGTACCGTCGCGCCGCATGACGAATGCCGGCGACCGGCGCATCGCCGGCAGCTGCAGAAGCTGCTCGCGCTCGAGATGCGCAAACCGCGAGAACGCTCGGCCTAACGACGAAACGAGAAACGGTACGGCGAACGGAGCCACGAACGTACCCGCTGCAGAGCCCGAGAGAAGCGTTAGAACCGCCCCGACACATCCTGCCACGATATAGTGCACGGGACGCACGAGCTCCTGTCCGAAGATGCGAAGGCCGTGTCTCATAGCAGACGCTCCAGTTCCGTACGACCGCGCGATTTCAGTTGGACTTTCTTCGACTCCTCCATGAACGACATCTCTATGCTGTACTCGTTGAGTCGAACGAGCTCCTCCGGAGTGAAATGGTGAAACTCGTGGGCACTCATGAACTCATCGATCAGCTCGACACCGAAGATTACCGGGTCGTCGGTATTCAGGGAGACCGGAACTCCTGCGTCGAAGAATGCTCGTATCGGATGCTCGGCAATCGATCGCACGTATGCACCGGTAAACACGTTGCTTGCCGGACACAGCTCGACGGGGATTCTTCTCGAGGCAAGCTCGTCGATAAGGTGCGGGTCTTGCATTGCGCTCAGACCGTGGCCTATTCGTTCAACGTGACACACATCGATTGCCGCGCGAATAGATTCCGGTCCGAGAGCCTCGCCGGCGTGAGCGGTAGTATGCAGACCGACCGCACGGGCACGCTCGAATACCGGGGCGAATGCAGCCGCGGGTCCGCGGCTTTCCGCGCCGCCGAGCCCGATCCCTACGACCGACTTTCGCGGGTTAGCGATCGTGAGCTCGAGATTGCGAAGCGCATTATCGAGCCCGAACCCGCGCGAGACATCGATCAGAAAACGCAAATCGAGTCCCTTGGAATCGCGCATCGTTTCGCTCTCGGCATCGAGTACATCCACGATATCGGCGAACGCGAGTCCGTTCTGAAGAAGCTTGGTTGGTGCGACGTGAACTTCGGCGTACTCGATGCTATTGCGCAGCATGTAGTCGCCTGCAGCGGCAACGAACAGTGAAAGATCCTCGGCACTTTGTATTGCCGGCTGAATGACACCGATGAAGAGGTTGATGAAGTCGTCGAGCGACCGCACTTGAAAACTGCGAAGCAGCTCCTCGCGACTCGCGACTCTCGAGAGCAACTCACGATTCCGCGTGATCAATGTCCACAACCGTTCGGCGTCGATCATCGCCTCGAGATGCAGATGTACCTCGCACTTGGGAAGCCGCTGGAGAAACGCGAGAATAGATTCATCGCTTCCCGCCCGCGAAGTTCTATCGGTACTCGCCGCCGGCTGTTTCGATTCACCGCCGGACCCGGAGTGACGCCCGACGACCGTGCCGCTGCCCGCATCGACCCCCGACTGTTCGATGCGAACCGCCGGAGCGAATGCGATCGCTCCGGCAATATGCTCGTAGCCACGATGAGGGTTCGCATATCTCCACGCACCGAGCGACAGGTGGGAGCCGTCGACCTCGAGATCGTAGTAGTTTGCGGTCCCCTTCCACGGACACTCGGTCGTGTTCTCACTCGGTCGCAGATACTCCCACTTCACACACTCTTCGGGGAAATAATGGACTCCGCCGACGATCACACAGCGGTCGGTGGTTCCGAGTCTGAACCCGTTCCACACGGCCGAAACCATCTCTTTCTCATTCTGCATCTTCGTCTCCATCTCGGCTGATCGATGACGAGCGTAACAACGTTAAGCGGTAGCAAGACGCCGACATTTCGATTCACATTGACGTATATGATACTTGTATCTACAATCACCCGCAACAGCACATCAAGACAACGGGTAAAGCGCAATCGCGCAACTGGGGGAACGCAATGTCCGGCAATAGTACACATCCACGTGGAGGCCCGCCGTATGTAGGGCGAATCCCGGAGATTCTTACCGGTCAGAAGGCACTGGTTACCGGCGGCAGCACGGGAATCGGAGCCGCCTGCGTTCGCGCACTCGCGGAAGCGGGGGCCGATGTCGCCATCAACTACCGCTCCGACCCGTCGTCTGCCGAGTCGCTTGCCGAAGACGTGCGGAGCCTCGGCCGGGCGGCGATGACCGTACAGGCCGACGTCTCCTCCGAGGAGCAGGTGGAATCGATGGTCAGCGAAGCAGTGGATCGATTGGGAACCATCGACATCCTCGTGAACAATGCGGGGCTGCAGGCGGATGCTCCTTTTGAAGAGATGACGCTGGATCAGTGGCGTCGCGTCATCGATGTCAACCTGACAGGGCAATTCCTCTGCACGCGGGCGGTCGTCCGCGAGTTCAAGCGGCGTGGGGTCGTCCCGGAGGTTTCGTGTGCGGCCGGCAAGATCATCAATATGAGCTCGGTTCACGATGCGATACCGTGGGCCGGACACGTAAACTATGCCGCGAGCAAAGGCGGAGTACAGATGTTCACGAAGAGCATCGCGCAGGAGCTCGCGCCGCGGAAGATCCGGGCGATCATCCTCTCGCCCGGCGCAATCCGTACCAACATAAACCGGCCGGCGTGGGAATCGCAGGAAGCGTACGACGACCTCATGAAACTCGTACCGCTCGACCGAATCGGGGAGCCTTCGGACATCGGCAGAGTGCTCGTATGGCTTGCGTCCGACTTCTCCGACTACATCAGCGGTACGACCATCTACGTCGACGGAGGTATGATGCTTTATCCGGGGTTTGCCGAAGGAGGCTGAAAACGACATGTCAGAGAACAGCGGCACGTATAATCCGATCGCCGATTACGGGATCATCGGAAACATGCGCACGATTGCGCTCGTCGGGCTCGACGGAGCGATCGACTGGATGTGCTACCCGAACTTCGACTCGCCGAGTGTGTTCGCCCGGATCCTCGATTCGAGTTCGGGTGGCTCGTTCGAGATTTATCCGGTCGACTCACCGGGTGCCACGAAGAAACAGCACTACTGGCCGGAAACGAACGTCCTTATAACCCGATTTCTCTGCGAGCACGGGGTTGTGGAAGTCACCGACTTCATGCCGGTTTCGAGGCGATTCGATGAACGCTCAGCCGACGAGCTCGCAGCGGGTGCCGAGCCGAATCGCCTGGTGCGAAGCGTGCGCAGCGTCCGGGGAATGCTTCGAATGCGCATGCGTTGCCGCCCGGCATTCGACTTCGCACGCATCGAGCATGAGCTCGAGGTACGTGGACCGGTCGCTCGATTCTCGCCGGATTCGGATCGACTCCACACACTCGAACTCCACGCCGGAACTACTATGGAGGCCGACGGCGCCGGCGCGGCGGTGGCGGAGTTCAATCTGCACGAGGACGAGACGGTCACCTTCGTCCTGGGACAGCCGGGCGAAATCGAGGAGCTTCGCGCCGGCGAAGGCGCTTCCGGTGACAGCGCCCGCAAGTTCGATCTACTGTTCTCGGAAACGGTCGCATACTGGCGAGCGTGGCTTGCGCACTGCACGTATCAAGGACGCTGGCGGGAGATGGTTCACCGCTCGGCCCTCGTACTCAAGCTTCTCACCTTCGCGCCGACCGGCGCGATCGTCGCCGCTCCGACGGCGGCCCTCCCGGAAGCGATCGGCGGCGAGCGTAACTGGGATTACCGGTATACGTGGATTCGCGATGCCGCGTTCACTGTATACGGCCTTATGCGGATCGGCTTCTCGCGCGAGGCATCGCGTTTCATGGATTGGATCGAGGCACGCGCGAACGAGCCGAACGACGACGGGTCGCTGCAGATCATGTATGCGCTCGACGGTCACCACACGCTCACCGAGGAGAAGCTGGAACATCTCGACGGTTACCGCGGATCTAAGCCGGTGCGTGTCGGCAATGCCGCCTACGATCAGCTTCAGCTCGACATTTACGGTGAGCTGCTCGACTCGGTCTATCTCTACAATAAGCACGGCGAGCCGATCTCCTACGATTTCTGGTTGCGCCTGCGCGGATTGGTGAACTACGTGTGCGATCATTGGACGAGGACCGACGAAGGGATATGGGAGGTCCGTGGCGGGCAGCAGCATTTCACCTACTCGAAGGTGATGTGTTGGGTAGCGGTAGACCGCGGCATTCGCCTCGCCGACAAACGGTCGTTTCCGGCCGATCGCACTCGCTGGCTCGCCGTGCGTGACGAGATCTACGAGGATATTATGACGCACGGTTTCAACAGCGATCGCGACGCGTTCGTCCAGGCGTACGGAAGCGACGCCCTCGATGCATCCAACCTCATGATGCCGCTCGTGTTTTTCGTATCACCTACCGACCGGCGTATGCTCTCCACGCTCGATCAGACGCTGAAGACGCCGGAGAACGGCGGCCTCGTCTCCAACAGTCTCGTATATCGCTACGATGTCTCCAAGACCGACGATGGACTGTCGGGCGAAGAGGGCACGTTCAACATCTGCAGCTTCTGGCTCGTGGAGGCACTCACCCGGGCGGGCCGCACCGACCGCGAGAAGCTCGAGCAGGCGCGATTGATCTTCGAGAAGATGACCGGCTATGCGAACCATCTCGGCCTCTACGCCGAAGAAACCGGTCCGACCGGCGAAGCGCTCGGAAATTATCCGCAGGCGTTCACTCACCTCGCCCTCATTAGCGCTGCGTATAATCTGGATAAGGTCCTCGGGTAAGCTTCCTGACGATCGCGCGAAACAGCGCCCTGGTAGCGCGGATGTCCCGGGCAGCGTTCTGGTGACCGTGTGGCTCGGGCGGTGTACGTAGATCATCTGGCCGAAGATGCCCATTGCCGCGAAATCGCCGTCCGGCTCGGGCGGTATCCACCAATGGTAGCCGTAACCGGAGGGACAGCACGACAGCGGATTCTCCCACCCCGGTTCGAGATGCGACGCCTCCGGCGTCACCGACCGCCGGGCCGCCAGATATCGCGCTCGAGCAGCGTCGCCAATCGCTCGCCGGTGGCCGCTTGGAGCACCCATGCGAGCACGACCGTATCCGAGCTGACGTAGTCGTGATATGTTCCCGGCTCCCTCCGACGAGTAAGCTCCACGATATGGTCACGGATCGAACTCCCACGGAGTATGGAGAGAAGCGGCATGCGGTACACATCGGCGAACGGATTCCAATACGTCTCGCTGAAACGCACGCCGGAAGACATCGTCAGCACGTGCCGGATTGTCACTCCGTCATAGCCGGAATCGGCAAGTTCAGGGACGTAATCGGTCACCGGATCGTCTACCGAACGGATCTCCCCGCGCTCGATCGCCAACCCGACGAGCGGCGAAACGAACGATTTCGCCATCGACCATGAGGTGGGTCGGTCGTCCTCCCCGTAGCCGAGAAAGTACCCTTCGTAGCACAGCTCGCCGTCATGTACGACCAGAAGCGATGTCGTCAGCGATTCCCGGAGAAACTCCCCGGTGTCGATGCGTTCGTCCTCCAGGCGGAACGACGCCGGGAGCGCATCCGTGTCGGTCCGGTCCCCGGGAAGCTCGTGTACCGAGTCGCCGGTTGAAACCGTTTCGCTCGGAAGAAGCTTGTCGAGGTTCCGGAAACCTTCCACACGCCCTTCCGCAGACAGGAGCGACAGTGCCGGGGCGAGCGGAGTTGAACGCACCCACACGTACCCGACCGCGATAACCACGGCAAACGTGCACGCGATAGCCACCATGCTGAAGACCACGATTCTGTAGAGGTGCTGCCGATTCATTGTATATACAACTCTACTACGAGCCGCTTGCTCCGTCTCCCTCCGAGCGGGAGCGATTCGTGCCCGGCTGCACGGCGAGCTGCGAGGTGAAGGGTCCGCGCCTGCGCCGAACGCTACTGCGTAAGCGGACTACCGGTCCTCGAACTACCGGTAGCCACCGGCGTCCGCTCGGATGTACGCTCTCCCCACGTATGAGCGGCAGCGACCACTACGATGAGTCAAGCAAGGCGCTCCTCGCCTCCCTCGATAACGAATGGCACGAGATCAAGGGATGGAACCCGGTGCCAGGCCTCTTTCCGCAGAGCGGCGCCGAGACGGTGAAGGTGCGCGGTAGCTCCGAAGAGCACGGTGATACCACGGTCACGCGCTACGAGATCGTCGTCGTCGACGAGGGGAAGGTCGTCGGCCGCTACCGCGTGGTAGCCGAGGAGAAACTCGGCGACTATCTCGACCGCTTCGATGATTGACCGGCTGACGCTTCCGCTTTCGGCCTCCGGCGCTACGTCATTCGCTTCGGGTCGAGGAGGTCGTCGAGTTGGTCGGGCGGCACCACGCCGGCCTCGGTGCAGACGTCGCGGATCGTTCGGCGCTCCTTGAACGCCTTGTACGCGAGCTCGCTCGCCGTGTCGTAGCCGATCGTTTTCGCAAGCGGAGTTACCATCGCGGTGCTCCACTCTATCCAGTAGGCGCAGCGTTCGCTGTCGGCGGTGATGTCTTCGACGCACTTCTCTGCGGCGGCGCGGCAGGTCGACGCGAGAGTCCGCATCGCATCGATCGTCTCGTAGGCGATGAGCGGATTCATCATATTCAGCTGCAACGGTGCGTTCTGCCCGCCCATCGTGACCGAGAGGCACTGCCCGTGTACGTGGGCGGCGACCTGGATCATCATCTCCGGGATGACCGGGTTGATCTTGCCGGGCATGATGCTACTTCCCGGCTGCAGGCTCGGCAGCGCGATCTCGCCGAGGCCGCTGCGCGGCCCGCTGTCGAGCAGGCGCAGGTCGTTCGCGATTTTCATGATGGCGGTCGCCAGGCCGTTGAGCGCGCCGCAGAGCTCCACCTGTGCGTCGCGGGCGGCGATTCCCTCGAACGGATGCGGAGACGGCTTGAACGGCAGCCCGGTGGCTTGCGCGAGCTCGGCCACGGCGGTCTCGCGGTACTCAGGGTGGGCGTTGAGCCCGGTTCCGATCGCCGTTCCGCCGAGCGGAAGCTCGTCGAGGTTCGGCGTTGTGCGCGAAATCCGCTCGTGCGCCTTTTCGAGCTGATAGGCGAAGGTGTCGAACTCCTGCCCGAGGGTCATCGGCACCGCGTCTTTCAAGTGCGTGCGTCCGAGCTTGACCACATCATCAAACTCGCGCGCCTTATTTCGAAAACTCTCGGCAAGCTGCGCGAGCGAGGTCAGAAGCTCATCGACGACCATACGGTCGGCGACATGGACGGCGGTTGGAATCACATCATTGGAACTCTGTCCCCGGTTCACGTGGTCGTTCGGATGCACCGGATTCTTGCTTCCGATCTTGCCGCCGAGAATCTCGTTCGCGCGATTGGAGATCACTTCGTTGATGTTCATGTTCCACGAGGTGCCGCTTCCGGTCTGAAAGACATCGATGGGAAAGTGCTCGTCCCAAGCGCCGGAGACGACCTCGCCGGCCGCCTGGATGATCGCATCGGCGAGCTTCTCGTCGAGCTCGCCGAGCGCCTTGTTCGCGACCGCGGCGGCGCGCTTGATATGTCCGAGCGCGCGGATCATCGCCTCCGGAATGCGCTTGTCGGAGATGGTGAAGTTGTTCACCGCTCGCTGCGTCTGCGCGCCCCAGTACGCCCACTCGGGGATTCGGACCTCCCCCATGGTGTCGGTTTCTACTCGATACGCTTCCTGACTCATACCGGGCATGATAGCGCGCAGCGGCGCTCCGGGGCAATTCGCGGGTGCGTCCGGATGCCGTGCGCCAGAACATCATCATCCCCAATGTGATCGACGAACAGCCCGATCCGTGACATAGTGAGTATCCGATTCAAAAGTTTACTCCAGGAGATTTTGAACATGCGCACAACAGGCATAGTTGGCGCGGGAAACGTCGGCGCCAATGCGGCGTTCTTTCTCGCCGAACGCAATGTCGGGCCGGTAATCGCTCGCGACATCGAAGAGGGGCGTGCGACCGGTAAACTTCTCGATATCATGGAGGCGGCACCGCTCGGCCGCTATCACTTCCCGTTGCGGGGGACCGATAGCGAAGCGGAGGTACTCGAGAGCGATGTGCTTCTCATCGCCGCCGGCGCAACCCGTGCGGCCGGCGCCTCCCGTGAGTCGCTTTTCGCCGAGAACAGCGCTCTGATTTCCGAGCTCGCCGGCAAGCTGAAACGGTTTCCCGGTGTGGTGGTGGTTGCGACCGAGCCGGTCGATGCGATGGTCACCCTGCTCGTGCGCGAAGCGGGGCTCGACTCCAAGAAGGTGATGGGGCTCGGCGGCTGTCTCGACGTCGCCCGTATGCGATTCTGCATCGCGCGGGAGCTCGGCTGCGCGGTCGAGGACGTCGACGCGATGGCTGTCGGCCGGCACGACAGCGACATCATCATCCCACTTGCCTATTGTAAGGTCTCCGGCATCCCGGTCGAGCATCTGCTTGCCGCCGATACGTGTCGGGCGCTGGCCGAGGAGGTTCGGGGCGCCGGCGGGCAGATCGTGGAGCAGAGCGGACGCAATGCGGCCTTCTACGCGCCGGCCGCGGTCGCCGCCGATGTTGTCGAAGCGGTCGTGCGTGACAGCGGGCGCATGTTGAGTGTCAGCAGCGTGCTCGACGGACAGCTCGACGCGCGTGGTGTTGCGCTCAGTCTGCCGGCGATGATCGGAGCGGACGGCGTTTCGCGGATTCTCGAGCCGAAGCTCTCGGACGAGGAGCGCAAGAGGTTTGCCGCGAGTGCGACCGCGGTTGCGAAGCTGATCGGGAAGGAGTGAATCATGGCCAAGATTTCGGTAATTGGAGCGGGAAATGTCGGTGCGACTACCGCATATTTCCTTGCAAAGCAGAACATTGCTGATGTTGTGCTCGTCGATGTCGTGGAAGGCATGCCGCAGAGCAAGGCGAACGACTTCCTGCACGCCGCCGGTTCGCTCGGTTTCGACTGCGGCATTCTCGGAACGAATGACTACGCGGACATCGCCGACAGCGACGTTGTCGTACATACCGCCGGGATCGCGCGAAAGCCGGGCATGGACCGCATGGATCTGCTCAAGACCAATGTCGGGATCGCGAAAACCGCGGCACAGCAGATCCGCCGCT
>PUOG01000005.1 GCA_003552745.1 Spirochaetaceae bacterium | reverse complement strand
CGCACCTGACTACCAGGCCCGAGTAGAACACCGGCAATAACACACAAACAGCGCACCGCGCGACTCTCTCCGTGCCAAGCTATCAGGACCTCGTTAGTTTTCGCCAAAATGAGAACTGCTGACGGACACGGATTTTCCTTGACAGATCCCGACCTGACCGGTCTAGCTGAAGATAGCAGGCCCGTGAGCAATCCACGGGAGACAGGACACAAGGGGGTTCGCCATGCGAGCATCGTCGAAGTGGTCCTGGGTCAAGGGATGCGCCGCCGCTGCGCTCGTTCCCGCAATGTTGGCCGGAATAACCTCTCCGGCGTTTTCCCTCGGAGCCCAGGAGGAAGAGGAAGTGGCCGTGCCCGACGAGGCGCGACCAGGGGCCTATCTTGATGAAGTGGTCGTCACCGAAGAGCCGTCTGAATCGGCGGCGATCACACGACTCGAGGCCGGCGAGATCGATCTGTACGCCTCCGGAATGACTGATTCGGAGCTCTACGATCAGGCGGTCGCCGCCGGACTGGAGTACGAGGAATCGTTCGGGTCGTACTCGGAGATAACGTTCAATCCGTACGGGCCGGTCTTCGACGGGACCGGGGCGCTGAATCCGTTTTCGGTGCCGCGCATTCGCGAGGCGATGAACTACCTCATCGATCGCGAATACATCGCGCAGGAGATCTTCGGCGGGCTTGCGGTGCCCCGTTACATGCCGATCACCAGCGCGTTTCCCGACTACGCGCGCCTTGCCGATGTGGCACGTTCGCTGGAGCTCGAATCCGCCCACGATCCGGTGATCGCCGAGCAGATCATTACCGAAGAGATGGAGAATCTCGGTGCCGAAATGGTAAACGACATCTGGCACTACGACGGTGAGCCGGTCGAGCTTCTGTTCGTTATTCGCAGCGAGGATGAACGCCAGGAGATCGGCGACTACATCTCCGCCGAGCTCGAAGATATCGGCTTCGAGGTCGACCGCCTCTACCGAACCGCCGAAGAGGCGTCGGCGCTCTGGATGACCTCCGCGCCGTCCGAGGGGAACTTTCACCTTTATACCGGAGGGTGGATTACGACCGTCATCAGCCGCGATCAGGCGTCGAACTTCGACTTCTTCTATACGCCGCGTGGACTCGGCCAGCCGCTGTGGCAGGCGTACGAGCCGAGCGATGAGTTCGACGACATAGCCGATCGACTCGCCCGTCGTGAGTTCGACACGCTCGAGGAGCGAAAAGAGATGTTCGGCGAAGCGCTCGAGCTCGCCATGGAGGATTCGGTGCGCATCTGGCTCGTCGACGAGCAGTCGTTCACCCCGATGCAGCCGGAGTTCCAGGTTGCCGCCGACCTCGGCGGAGGTGTCAGCGGCGCCTTTCTCTGGCCGCACACCTTCCGCAGAGAAGGGGAAGTCGGCGGCAGCGCGAGTATCGCCATGCCGAGCATTCTCACCGAGCCGTGGAATCCGCTCGACGGCAGCAACTGGATCTTCGACATGATGCTCATTCGCGCGACCGGAGATCAGGGAACGCTGCCCGATCCGTTTACCGGGCTCGCGTGGCCGCAGCGCATCGAGCGCGCCGAAGTGACCGTGCGGGAAGGTCTTCCGGTCGGCCGTACCCACGACTGGGTTACACTCGAGACCGCCTCGCAGATCGATGTGCCCGACGATGCGTGGATCAGCTGGGATCCGGAAGCGCAGGAGTTCCTTACCGTCGGCGATGAACATCCGGACGGACTCACCGCCCGCCGGAAGAGCGTGGCGTACTATCCGGACGACTTCTACGAGAGCGTCCGTTGGCACGACGGCTCGCCGATCTCGCTCGGCGATATCGTACTCGGCTTCATACTCGGCTTCGACCGCGCGCAGGAAGAGAGCCCGATTTTCGACCAGGCGCAAGTCCCCGCGTATGAGAGCTTCATCCAGGATTTCCGCGGTATGCGTATTGCGAACGAGGACCCGCTCGTGATCGAGTGGTACTCGGACACTTTCTTCCTCGACGCGGAGGCAAACGTCGCCACCGCCTTCCCGTACTACGCGCAGGGGCCGGGCGCCTGGCATACGCTTGCCGCCGGCATCCGCGCGGAGGCCGACGAGGAGCTGGCATTCAGCTCCGACAAAGCGGATCGACTCGAGGTCGAGTGGAACAGCATGATCGCCGGGCCGAGTCTCGATGTGTTGGAGCAGCATGTGAGTGCCGCCGCCGAGGAGAACTACATCCCGTACGCCCCGACGCTGTCGCAGTTCATCGATTCGCAGGAGGCCTCCGAGCGATGGGAGAATCTGCAGGCGTGGTATGACGAATACGAGCACTTCTGGGTCGGTATCGGGCCGTACCTGCTCGAGGAGGCGTTCCCGGTCGAGGGCACGGTGCAGCTGACCCGAAATGCCGCGTACGCCGATCCGGCGGACAAATGGGAGCGGTTCGAGGAGCCGCAGATCGCGGAGCTCGATGTGCTCGGACCGCCGCAGGTGAACGCCGGAGATCCGGCGGAGTTCGAGATCTCGATCACCTTCGGAGGCGCCCCGTACGCGAGCGAAAACCTCGACTCGGTCTCGTTCCTCGTGTTCGATTCGACCGGGAGCCTCGCATATGTCGGCGACGCGGAGGAAGTTGCCGAAGGCAGCTGGACGGCACGCTTGAGCGAAGATCAGACCCGCGAGATCGAGCCCGGCTCGACGCGCGTGGAGGTGATCGCCTCGCCGCTTATCGTAAGTATACCGACATTCGAGTCGGTGGAGTTCGTGATCAGCGAATAGCGGGTACGAACAATGGGTGCCGATATGACATCCGCCGGCGAAGCGGCACGCTTCGCCGGCGACGCTTCTCAGCAGCAACCCCGAGACAACCGAGGTAAGAGCGGTTTCCGCCGCCGCCTGGTGCGGTTTGTCGTTCTTCGATTGATCGCGCTCTTTATTACGATCGTAGCCGGCGCGTATCTGACGATTCTTATCGCCAATATGGGCGGCTACGTCGACGAAATCAGGCTCGGCCAGATCCAGGAACAGGTCGCTATGTCGGTGAGCATGAGCCCTGAGTTTCAGGAGATGGACTCCGACCAGCGACGGCGGGTTGCCGAGCAGATGGTCGAGTTGCAGGTCACTCGGCTCGGGCTCGACCAACCGTTTCTCGTACGCAGCTTCCGCTACCTGCGGAATGCGCTGACCCTCGATCTCGGACGGTCGGAGTACCTGATCAGTGACTCCGGTTCCCGACGGGTAAGGAATATTATTCTGGAGCGGCTCGGGCCGACGCTGCTGCTGTTCGCGACGGCGGAATTAGGGTTGTTTCTCATAGCGGTAGTGGTATCGCTCTTCCTCTCACGGCGGTACGGTAGCAGACTCGATCGCTTCTTTGTCGCGATGGCGCCGACGTCGGCGGCGCCTTCGTGGTTCTACGGCCTCTTCCTGATTCTCATCTTCGCCGCGGTGTTTCGCATATTGCCGTTCGGAGGGATGGTCGCGGCCCCTCCGCCGCAGAATCCGTTTCTCTACGTGCTGAGCCTGTTGCGACATCTGATCCTGCCGGCGAGTGCGATTGTGCTCAGCGCGCTTTTCCTCGCGGTGTACAGCTGGCGAACCTTCTTCCTCATCTACTCCAATGAGGATTACGTCGAGCTTGCCCGTGCGAAAGGGTTGCCTTCGAGAGTGATCGAACGGCGCTACGTACTTCGTCCGACGCTGCCGACGATCGTAACGAGTTTCGCGTTGACCGTCATAACGCTCTGGACCGGGGCGATCGTGCTCGAGCAGGTATTCAACTGGCCCGGACTCGGGACGCTGTTCGTCTCGGCGGTAAATCAGTTCGATACGCCGGTAATCATCGGGTCGACGATCGTGTATGCATACCTGCTCGGCGTGACGGTCTTCGTCCTCGATTTTCTCTACGCGCTCATCGATCCGCGCATCAAGGTCGGTTTTGGAGAGGGGCGGTGAATTTTCGAGCATTCTGGAAGGAACTGAAACACTATCCTTCGGCGATCGCGGGACTCGTGGTAATCGTCGTCTTCGTGTCGATCGCCGTCTACGCGATGTTCGCCATGCCCCCGGGGCATGCGAGTGAGCTATGGCGCGGCGGCGACCGGGTGTGGCGCACCTCACCACGCAACGCGCGCCCGATCTGGTTTAACGCATTACCGTGGTACAACGCGCCGGTCACCGAGGTGTTGAGCACTGTCGAGAACCCGGATCTGAAGGAGGTCGAGGCGACCTCGCCGACACAAACGGAGAAGCGGATTCGTTTCACCTTCGATTACCCGTACGACGACTTCCCGCGCGAGCTGTCGCTTTTCTTCACCGCCGAGTACCGGGAGCGGCGGCCGTTCGTACGTGTGCGCTGGAATACACCCGACGGGCGCTCGGTCGTCATAGCCGATCAGGCGGTCAGACGGAGTGAGTCGATCAGGATCGATCAGGAGGACCGCGTTCGCCGCCGTGTCGGCGGAGTACATCCGCGCATCGGCCTCTTTTCCGACCCCGATTACGAGGAGCCGAGACCGCTGAAGGGCGAATACGAGGTGGTCATTGAAGGGTATACCTTCGAGGACGAGTCGACCATCGACGCGACATTTGTGCGCTACGGGCAGGTGCACGGATTAGCCGGCACCGATCACCGGCGCCGTGACATTGCCGTCGCGCTTCTCGCCGGCACCCCGATTGCCCTCTCGTTCGGGCTGATCGCGGCGGTCGGCAGCAGCATCACGACGCTTTTTATCGCCGCCTGGGGGGTATGGTTCGGCGGTTTTCGCGATGCGGCGGTGCAGCGGATCACCGAGCTGAACCTGATTCTGCCGATCCTGCCGATCCTCGTAATGATCGGGACGTTCTACTCCCGCAGCTTATGGGTCATGCTGACAGCCATCATATTGCTGAGTATTTTCAGTGCCGGTATAAAGACGTACCGGGCGATGTTGCTGCAGGTTAAGGAGTTGCCGTATATCGAAGCCGCCCGCGCGTACGGGGCGGGAGACCTGCGGATCATCTTCCGCTATCTGATCCCGAAGGTGCTTCCGACACTCGTACCCGGCTTCGTCACCGTCATTCCGACCTTCGTGTTCCTCGAGGCGACGCTCGCGCTGCTGGGACTCGGCGATCCGATCCTGCCAACATGGGGCAAGGTGCTCGAGGATGCATACCAGAACGGCGCACTCTATAACGGCTACTACTACTGGGTGCTGCTGCCGAGCGGACTGCTGATCTTCTCAGGTCTCGGCTTTGCCATGTTCGGCTTTGCGCTGGACCGCATTTTCAACCCGCGACTGAGGGGCATGTGAGTATGGCTTCGAACGGCGACATCCGGGTTCGCAATCTTTCGCTGTATTTCCGTGTCCGCAGCGGTGTCGTGCGTGCGGTCGACGACGTCTCCTTTGATCTCCGACGCGGCCGCACAATGGTGATCCTCGGCGAAAGCGGGTGCGGTAAGACGAGCCTGAGCAAGGCGATCATACGTCTCCTGCCGAACAATGTTCAGCGGTATTCGGGAACGGTGGCTATCGGTGATGACGATCTGATGACCTATAACGACGAGGAGTTCCGCACGTCGGTGCGCTGGCAGCGCATGGCGCTCGTGCCGCAGGCCGCGATGAACTCGCTCAATCCGGTCGTCCGTGTAGCCGATCAGGTCGCCGAACCGTTGCTCGAGCACGGAGTCGTCGGTTCGCATCGTGAGGCGCTCGACCGTGCTCGCAACATCTTCGCGCTTGTCGGTCTGTCGCCGGACTTTCTCGATCGCTACCCGTTCGAGCTCTCCGGCGGAATGCGTCAGCGCGTAGTGATCGCCATGTCTCTGGTGACATCGCCTGAGCTTGTGGTGCTCGACGAGCCGACGAGCGCGCTCGATATCCTCACCCAGGCGAACATCCTGAATGTCCTCAAGTCGATCAAACGCGAGTTCGACACGACGTTCGTTCTGATTACCCACGATGTAGCGACCTCGAGCGAGCTGGCCGATGATGTTGCGGTCATGTATGCCGGGCAGCTTGTCGAGAAGTCCGATGCCGAGCGCTTTTTCGATGAGCCGTTGCATCCGTATTCGCGACTGCTCATGGCAAGCGTGCCGACCCTGCGCGAGTCGAAGCAGCTGCAGTTTATCCCCGGTCAGCCGCCGAGCCTCCTCGACCCGCCGCGGGGATGCCGCTTCGCCGACCGCTGCCCGAAGCGCTTCGACCGGTGCTCGACCGAGCCGCCGCTCATCTCAACCGATGACGGGCGGCAGGTGAAATGCTGGCTGTACGAGGCGGCATCCGACACCGGCGGAAACGGACGACCACTCGAGACGGAAGTCACAACCGAGGGAGGCGCACGTGGATAGCCTGCTTCTTTCGGTTCGCGGCCTCCATACACACTTCGAGCTTCGCAAGTTCGGGTTCGTGCGAGTCGGAGAAGTGCGCGCGGTAGATGGCGTGGATTTTGACGTGCGGCGTGCCGAAGCGGTGGCGATCGTCGGTGAAAGTGGTTGCGGAAAGTCGACCCTGGCGCGGACCGTGCTCGGCCTTGCCCAACCAACCCACGGAAAGATCCTCTTCGACGGCGAAGATGTTTCGGTGTTCGCCGGCGAACGGCTCGCCTGGTACCGCAAGCAGGTAGGCTACGTGCAGCAGGACCCATACGGTGCGCTGCCTCCGTTCATGAATGTGCGTCGACTTCTGCGCGAGCCGTTGATCGTAAACGGCATCCACGACCGCGAGCAGCAGGAAAGCAGGATCCGGAAGGCGATGGAGGAGATCAAGTTGACTCCGGTCGACGATTTTCTCGCGAAGTTTCCGCACCAGCTCTCGGGAGGCCAGCAGCAGCGAGTGGTCGTGGCGCGCGCGAAGATCCTCGAGCCGCAGTTGATCGTCGCCGACGAGCCGGTGAGCATGCTCGATGCCTCCGTGCGCGTAGAGGTCCTGCGGCTGTTACAGCGACTGCAGGTAGATCACGATCTCGCACTCATGTACATCACCCACGACCTCTCGACCGTTCGATACTTCTGCGAGCGGATCTTCGTCATGTATGGGGCAAAGATCGTCGAGCAGGCCCCGGTCGAGCAGTTGCTGGCCGAGCCGTTTCACCCGTATACGCGAGCGCTGCTCGAAGCTATCCCCGACCCCGATGCGGCAAACGCACGGACGTATCGCAAGGTGCCCTCCGGGGAGCCGCCGAGCCTGGCCAATCCGCCGAGCGGCTGTCGCTTCCATCCGCGCTGTCCGCTCGCGATCAAAGGGCTGTGCGAGTGGAACGAGCCGCCGGAATTCGTACCCGCCGGAGGGCGCCGGGTTGCCTGCTGGCTGTACAAAGACTCGCCGCAGGCGGACTCCGCCGGCACACCGGGCACGACCGGGCAGGAGGCCGGCGCCGACGGCACCGAAGTCGAAAGCCGCTCGGTCGGAGCTTCGTCGGAATCGCGAGGGCGACAGACGTGAATCGTCCGGGGCGTCTGGTTGGTATCGGGTTCATGATGCTCGCGACCGGCTGGATCGTTGCACTGCTGCTGACTATGGGCTATCTGCCTCCGGGGCTACTGACCGGGCTGTTCGGTTACGGCATCGGGTTCGCGGGCCTGTTGGTCGGTGCCTTCGGCCTTACGCTCATCGGGGCGCGCAAGCGGCGTAATCGTTCGCCGGAGTAGTGCCGGCGGAGAGGCCCGATGGTTCACTCGCTTCGCGAGTTCCCATAATCACGATCAACTGATTAGTCAGCATGGCACGAACCGGCACGCGTCAGTTATACTAGCGCCTGGAATAGTAATAGCTCATGTGGTTCTGGCTCAATTTCGGTGCCCTGCTTTCCGGTTTCGGACTCCTCACTGCGCTCGTTGTTCTGTCCCGGCCAAGCCTGTCCAATGAGACGGCCCTGAACGAAATGCTGGCGGTACTGTTTTCGTTCTTTCTCCTTGCGGTTCTGTCGTTTCTCGCTTCCTACCGCGGTGTGACAATGCGTGAAGCAGATACTTTCTCCGATGTCATCCTCGGCCTCATCGTCGGGCTTACTCTGTACTACGAGTGGCGCCTGTACCGCGGATTCGGGACACTAAGGCTGCCCCGTTTCATTCGACGGCTGCTACCCGCAGTCGGTGCTTTTTCCGTTGTGCTCTGGATAATCGCGAGCGGCCTCTATACCGGTGAGCAGAACGGCTTGATAGCAGATTTCTACCTGGGCGGCGGCCTTATTCTGCATGGGTCGATTACGGTGTTCACGTTGCTTGCCGCTCATGCAGGGACGTCGATAGCACGTTCAACGGACCAGTCGATCTGGAGGTCACTCTATCGCGGCTTTGCATCCGCCTGCCGGATTATCGCACTCGCGCACTTACTGAACTGGGTTACCGTGAATCTTGTGCTCCAGAATGTAATCTTCACCGACGCAACGATGATTCACACGGAGGTTGTGTTCGTTACCGGCTACATGATCGCGAACACTCGACTTGTATTCGGCATTCTCAAAACACTCGGCGAAGG
Organism: Spirochaetaceae bacterium; assembly: GCA_003552745.1. Taxonomy (GTDB): domain Bacteria; phylum Spirochaetota; class Spirochaetia; order DSM-27196; family SKKC01; genus SLAN01. The sequence continues at coordinate 7,779 of PUOG01000005.1, read as the reverse complement.
CGGTGTAAGCTTTTCCGGAACCGCTGCTCCCCGCGACGATATTCTTGAGTACTACGGCATTACCGAACGGGAAGCAGAGATTCTCACGCTCCTCTGCGAAGGGTATACGAATGCCCAGATGGCCGAAAAACTCGGAATTTCGGTGCGGACCGTCGACACGCATGTGGGAAACCTGCTGAGTAAGTGTGGCGTCGGCTCGCGACTCGAACTCTACAAGCTGGTAACCGGCAGGGAAACCGCACAGAACTCCTCTGTTGCCGGGAATCGGTAATTCTACCCAGACGAAACAGACCTCGAGCAGGCCCGATTACGCAGTTCCACGGATGGCCGGACAACGTAGCGGGCCTTACGATTACCCTATTATGCCGCGAACCTGTACTCATGGAAGGGCTCCGACGGCGCCGGCAAGCCCGATCCTTTCACTTATCCTTCTCGCTTCTTTTGCACTTCTACCGCTTTCTGCTTTCGGATCCGATTCTTCCGACGATGTCGAAGAGGCGACAGAGATCGCTCTTGTTTTCGACGGGCCTTCGGATGCAAACGACCGCAACGCACGCGCGCTCGAGCAGGAGATTAGCGAGCACTACGACGGCTCCCGTACACTTTCTTTTGCACGGCAGCATCGCTTTGAAGCCGACTACACCGTTGAATCTGTCACTGAAGAGATAGAAAGAGCCCGGGCACAGGATCCGGTGTCCGTGGTGATAGCGGTTGACCCGCTCGGATCACAGGTCATCTCCGAATCCACGGTGGATAACGCGCTGCTTCAGGACCCGATCACGACCAACGGCAACGGTGACGTCCTCGTTGCGGCTGCACTCCTTCCAGCTCCACTTCAGCAGGGCGGCCGGCTTGAAGGTGAGAACAGCTTTGAGGACATCGTCGCTATCGAGGCGGGTGTCAGTCTTCGGCATGACATTGAACGAGTCTCCGACCTCTTTACCGCAGAAGAAGTCGCCATCGGGATACCTGCATACCTGCTCAACTCCATTGATCACCTCGAAAGAGCACTTCTTTCCTATCTGGACACCGGAGAGTTTGCCGGGCTTGTTGAGCTGTCAGAAGAGCCGGATCCGGCCGAAACGGTTTCGGCCCTCAGTATTTCTGCACCGAGGGCGGATGCGCTACTTCTGTTTCCTGAAGCGGCGCTCACCCCCTCGGATCGCGAAACGCTTTTCGCCGGTATCCATGATGCAGGAGTGGCGACGATCTCGGTTCTCGCGAAAGGTCCGAGCGCAGGTACGGCAGCGTCCCTTTACGACCGCGGCTTTGAAGAGACGGGGCGGCGAATCGCCGTTGAGCTCGATGATTACCTTGACGGTTCCCCCGGCTTTCCCGCTGCACACATCCCGAGAATCACAGGTCGGCTGTGGATCGATACTGAGCTGCTTGCCGACAGCGGCATCGAACCGACACGTGAAGCGCTGCTCGAAGCGGAAATAGAGGGCTTGCCGGTCGATGTAGACGGCGATGGGCCGTCGGATGACGATCTGCAATCCAAGACACTTCTCGAATCGGTCCGCATGTCGGTCGACCGCAATCTTGAACTCGCCGGCGCCCGATACGGGATCGATATTGCAGAAACCGACCGGCGTGAAGCGCGCTCGCTTCTTCTGCCACAGATTGAAGCCGGCACAAGCGTTCGAGCGATCGATGAAACCCGTGCCGAACTTCCGATTGCTCCGGACCAGTTCTCGGCTGTCGCCGAAGCCGAGCTGCAGCAGGTCATATTTTCCGAACCGGCGTGGGCGAACCTCGAGATCAGGGGACTGCTTGTCGAGAGCGAACAGTTTCAGTACGAAGTCGCTCGTGCCGACACCGCAGGCGAGGCAGCCGAAGCGTATATTGACCTCTTGCAGGCACGATCACTGGTCGAGCTGCGTCGAAGGGCGGTTGGGGAACAGCAGTTCAATCTGGACCGAGCCGAAATCCGGCGGGACCTCGAGGAGGCCGGGCCCGAAGACGTGTACCGGTTTCGAAGCGAACTGGCCCTGGCACGCCAGGAACTCAGTGAAGCCCTCGCGCTTGAGCGGGCAGCGCGCATGCAGCTGAACCGGATTGCAGACCGTCCACAGCGGGCTCTGTTCAGTCCGACAGAGCCGACCGCCGATGCGCCCGAGGATATTCTTCCGGCCTCCGGCATTCTCGCCGAAACCGAGGGGGTGTTCGAGCTTGATCTGCTTGAGGAGCGCATTGTTGCCAGAGCCCTGGAACACAGCCCCGAAATACGGGCTCTGGAACGTGGCCTTTCGGCCCGCGACCGCGAAGTCCTCACAAGGCAGAGGGAATTCTACTCGCCGACGATCGCACTGGCCGCAGGCATTGAGCAGGAATACTGGTCCGCGGGAACCGGTTTCGAGGAGGAAATCGATTTAGGTCCGCTTGAGGACGAAATCGAGTCGGAGTTCGGATTCTCCCCGGAACTCGGCACTATAGAGTTGGACGATTTCTATGAGGACGACGGCCTTGAGTGGGAAGTGGGGATCCGGCTCTCGATCCCGATTACCACCGGAGGTGAACGCCGGGCTGTGCGCGATCGGGCAGAAGCAGAACGTGACGAGATTGCAACCGAGCTCGCATCGGCTATGTCACTCATTGAACAACGTGCGCGGACTGCCTTCGTCGAAGCATCGGCAGCGGCCGAGGCTATTCGTGAAACGCGGGAGGCTGCGAGCGCGGCCGAAGACGCCCTCGAGTTCGTTTCGGAGGCCTACAACATTGGTGCAGCCGGCGTTGCCGATCTTGTAGATGCGCAGGAACGCGCAAACGAAGCGCGAATTCTGGCCCGGAATCAAACCTATGAGTACCTCAATGCATTCGCCGAGCTGCTTCGGGCAATCGGGGCGGACACGGCACTCTCCGACTATCAGGCCCATCACGAGATCGAGCAGTTCTTCCGACGCCTGGGCGATCGGCCGGAGGACTCACAGGACACGGACAGCGAACAAGACGCAGATGAGTAGGATACGGATCAACATGACGCCCCGCACGATGAGATCAACGGAAAGGCGTACCGCTGTGAAGGACGTTCGGCGCTTGAAGAAGTGCCGGATGTTCACGATTGGAACTCTTCTCCCCACGGCGCTTATCGGATTTGCCATACTCGCGGGCGGATGCGAGAACGATACGGCGGCAGAAAACGAAACCGCTCGAAACGTGCGATGGGATACCGCCACAACCGCTGAACGTGATGAAGCCCGCTCGTTCGTCGGCCGTACCCGCGCGGGCACCGAGAGCCGGGTCGGATCGCGGGTCGACGGACACCTTCTTGAGGTACTCGTGGATGTGGGTGATACCGTCGAGGCCGGTCAACCAATTGCGCGGATCGATCCGGACCCGCAGGAAATCCAACGCGATACCGCCGAAACACGCAAACGCAGCGCTGAGGCTCAGCGTGACTACGCCGAATCGACTTACGAGCGCGTCAAGGGGCTGTACCAGCAGGATCTCGCGAGCCGAGACGACTACGAGCAGGCACGCGCTGCGCTCGAGACCGCCGAGGCATCGCTCGATCAGGCACGAGGGGTTACCGATCTGACGGAGCTTGAGCTTGAGTACACCGAGGTGGAGGCACCGTACTCAGGCCGGGTCGCCCGTACGATGATGAGCACGGGAGAAAACGTCGCAGCAGGTCTCCCGATTCTCACGATCATTTCCGAGGATGCCTGGGAAGTCCACTTGACGGTACCCGATCGGTTCGCCGAACACATCCAGCCGGGAGACGGCGTGGATGTAGAGATCGATGGTGATTTAGTCGACTCCGATGCTATCGAAGGTGTAGTGGCCGGTATATCAGGGGCCGCGGAGCCCGCCGCCGGCACGGTCCCCGTGCGGGTATCGCTGCTCGGAGATACCGCCGCACTGCGGTCCGGTCAGGTCGCGGAAGTGACCGTTGATCCGGCCGGCGAACCTTCCGGCGAACGCGACGGCGATAGCGGGACCCACGAGGATGACCATGGGGTCGATCAGCAGCAGGAGACATCGCAACCCTTGACCATCCCGACCACCGCGGTAACCGAGGATGCCGGAGACGAGACAGTGTTTCTACTTTCGGGCACCGAAGTCGGCGAGGAGCAATCGGTCCGCAGAGTCACGGTGGAGACAGGGACGCTTCGAAACGAAAACATCGAAATCATTTCCGGTCTGCGCAAAGGAGATGCTGTGGTAACCCTCGGCGTAAACCGTCTTTCAGACGGCGATCGCGTTATTCCCATGGAGCAGTCATCGCAATGAAAATGACCGAATTCGCGATTGAGCGCAGCACCTTTACGCTTATCGCGATTGTTGTTCTTTGTGTCGCCGGCATTATTGCCTATATCAACGCCCCGAAAGACGAGGATCCCGGATTCACCGTCCGTACAGCCGTAATCCTCACCGGCTATCCCGGGGCGAGTCCGGATCGGGTGGAGCAGCTTGTTTCCATTCCGATTGAAGATGAAATCGCCGAAATAGCCGAAATCGAACGCATCCGCTCTGAATCGCGCACGGGGCTATCGGTTGTCTACGTAGACCTGTATGACCGTTACGACGACGTCGATTCAATCTGGGACGATCTTCGCGCCTCGGTCTCGAGCGCTGAGGACGATCTGCCGGACGGAGTCATCGGCCCTGATGTAGACGACGACTTCGGAGATGTCTACGGAACCATACTTACGGTCACCGGTAACGAGCTGTCTTACTCTGAACTCGAGGAGTTTGCGGATGACCTCGCCTCGAGGATTTCTGGTACGTCGGAAGCTGCGGATGTGGAGCTGTTCGGCGTCCAGGATCGCGAAGTCGCAGTCGAATACTCGCCTGCACGGCTCAATGAATACGGACTCACCTCTTTTGAACTGCAGCAACTGATCGATGCTGAGAACATTGTCCTGCCCGCGGGGGAAGTCTTTACCGACGCCGAGCGGATCACGCTGGGTACAACATCCAGCTACGAAACGCTCCGGGATATTGAGCGTCAGCTCGTCCCGCTACCTGAGCGGCAGGAACTGGTTTTCCTTGAGGATGTTGCCAACGTCTCGCTTGCCTACGAGGACCCGGCGACATCGTATGTGCGGTATAACGGTGATCCGGCGATCTCGGTTGCGGTCAGTCTTCGCGAAGGCGGCATAATAACCGAGCTCGACCGCGAAGTGCGGGAAGTGGCCGCCGACTTTCAGAGCGAAGTGCCGCTGGGTGTGGATATCGACTTCGCCGCCGAGCAGGCGCTGCACGTGGAAGATCGCGTGAACGAGTTCATGCTCAACATTATCCAGGCGATGGTGACCATAATGGGGGTCATGCTCTTGGCGATCGGCGTCCGGATGGGGCTGGTCGTCACGTCCCTGGTTCCGGTCACCATTCTGACCACGCTTTTCCTCTTCTCGGTATTCGATATCGGCCTCGATCAGGTGAGTCTGGCCTCCATTATCATTGCGCTCGGCATGCTCGTTGACAACTCCATCGTCGTCGCCGAGTCGACAATGGTACTTACCGAAGAAGGAATGCAACCGAAGGCTGCGGCGATACGCTCCGCACGCGAACTCGGCGCGCCGCTGCTTATAGCTTCGCTCATTATCTCAGCGGCATTCCTTCCGAGTATTCGTGCCGAGCACGAAATGGGCGAATACGCGGGCCCCATTTTCTGGGGTGTAACCATCACCCTGCTCGGCTCATGGTTCTTCGCTATGACGATGACGCCGCTACTCAGCGCGCGCTATCTGCGGTCCGGCCCGTCCCCGGAGGAGCCCGGCGTCGGCGAAGAGCTGGGCGAACCCAGCGACACAGACTCGAGCAGCGGGGTACCGGAATCGACGTCACCGGAGAGGCCCACGCCCAGCGACCCATCTGCGGACGCCGAAGACCGGCAGCCGTCAGCAACCGGATCTCAGGCGCCCCACGACCAAGCCATTTCCGACGAATCCTCCGCGTCGCAACGGATTACCGAGCTCTACGACCGAATCCTGCGTTTCTTCCTGCGCCACGTCGGTCTGGTCATTGGCGGACTGGTTGCCGGCCTGGTTGCCGCGACGCTCGCAGCCGGGCTGCTTCCGCGGCAGTTTTTTCCGGAGAACGACCGCGCGGTCATGACCGTTGAACTTGAATATCAAGAGGGAACGTCGCTGGAGACCACCGACGAGATGGTCGCCTCGCTGGAATCCTACTACGAGGCGGAACTGCTCGGTGCTGAGGTGCGCGACTGGTCGTCGTATATCGGCGGCGGTGCCCCACGCTTTTATCTCCCGTTTGACCCGGAGCCCGAGCAGAACGAATACGCATTCATGATCGTGAATCTCGATCATCGCGACGATGCAGATGAGGTTATCAGGCGCACCAACAACTTCCTCGATGAATACCACCCGGAAGTCCGCGCCACTGCATCCCCGCTCGTCCTCGGGCCGCCCGTCGATGCAGACGTTGAGGTGCGCGTCTACGGCGAAGAGATCGAAACGCTTCATGGATACGCCGACGAGGTGCGGTCGGTAATCTCCGAGTGGGACGGTGCCTATGGAATCCGCGACGACTGGGGAACCCCGATCAAGGAGCTTGAGGTCGATGTTGATTCGCGTCGTGCGCAGGCAGCGGGCGTAACCGAGACGGAGGTTGCCGTGTCGCTTCAGACAGCACTGTCAGGTATGGAAATATCCGAATACCGGGCGACCGAGGATACCAAGCCGATCATCCTGCGTGCAGCGGGAGATCCAGAGGCGGATGTGCCGCAGATCGAGTCCACGCTGGTCTACTCGGAGCTTACGGGCAACGGCGTACCACTTGCCCAGGTAGCCGACGTCGGCATGGAGTGGACGACACCTACCATTATGCGACGTGACGACCGGAGAACAATCGCCATTCAGGCCGACCTCACGGATGAATACAACCCGATCGAGACATCGCAGGAGATCGATGAGGAACTCGCGGGACGGACGGCCGACTGGCCTGCCGACTACGGGTACGAGATCGGCGGAGAGGCGGAGGCGACCGACGAAGCCACCGACGCTATCCTTGCGCAGTTGCCGATCGCCGGACTCGCGATCGTGCTGCTTCTTGTCGCCCAATTCAACTCTCTGCGAAAGACCTTTATCGTGCTTCTCACGATTCCTTTCGGTCTCATCGGCGTCGTTTTCGGGATGATAGTAACCGGAGCGACATTCGGCGTCATGACCCTGCTCGGTGTCATTTCGCTCGCAGGCATTGTGATCAAAAACGCGGTAGTGCTGCTTGAGCGCATCAAGATAGAGATCGATGAGAACGGCTATGCACCGCTTGACGCGATAATCGTGGCTTCACACCGACGGGTGCGTCCGATTCTTCTCACCACGGCGACTACCATTTTCGGACTCCTGCCGCTGTGGCTTGCGGCAAGTCCACTCTGGGAAAGCATGACTATAGCGATCATTTTCGGCCTCGCCTTCTCGACCATACTTACCCTCGGGTTCGTGCCCGCAATGTATGCGCTGCTGTTCGGCGTCGACCGCAGTGCGGCATAGGAGAGGCGATCGCCGCCGATGCCGTTCGGCGAGCCGATGCCGTGTTGTCATCGGGGTTTGCCGGCGGGGAGACTCGAAGGCTCACTCGCTTCGCGAGTTCACCCAAGGAGTTTGTCGGACCTGAAAGTAACTTGAATATTGCGAGCCCTTCACCACTGTTGTCGCAACGTTATCGACGGTCGCTATCGGCTGCACTCGTGCAATATTCAAGTCCGAAGGAGTGTCCGACAAACTCCTGGGCACGTTCCTCGGCGCTTGCGCGCCTGCGGTACGTGCCCGGCTACGTTCGAGTCTCCCCGCGTGAACTCGGGCTCAGGCT
>PUOG01000027.1 GCA_003552745.1 Spirochaetaceae bacterium | reverse complement strand
GCGACATATCGATGTTCAGGGCCTTCCGGAGCAACTGGATGAACCCCATCGAACAGAGGAAGTACCACACAATCCAGGCTCGGATTGGACCCAGGACACCATCACTCCAATCGATCTCACCGACCATCGGCATAACGATTGTTTCGTCGACGGTCTGTGGACCCACACTGTGGATTTTCCAGTACATCCAGAGGAACAGCGGGATGGTAAAGAGCATGATCCACACCATCGGTCGGAACTGCTCTTTGAACATCCCGAGATTATCCGTCATCGCTTCCATCTGTTCTTCCTGGACGCGCTCGAGTTCGTTCTCGTACTTCTCGAGTTCGGCTTCGCTCGCGCCGCGCTCCTCGGCCGCTTTCTTTCGCTCCTGGACGTCAGAGCGCTTGTCTTGCATCGCCTTCATGCGCGCCTGATACTTCCCCATCCGCTCCATGTTCATCAGATTCGCCTGGAGCAACGTCGAGTACAGACCCGTGATCATCGCGATGGCGAGAATCACGGTGTAAAACGGCATCGTTGCCTCGAGCGGGCCGAGGAAGATATTGATCACGCCGCCGACGGAGTTGCGAACCGAATCGAACCAGTAGCCGACCATAAACAGCACCGAGGCCAGCCCGGCCATCTTGTCCCACCGGGACCACTTCGAAGCCTCAGTATCGATTTCGGGGAGATCGCCGCCGGGTCGTTCTTCGTCACTATCGAGGGCGTCGTCGTAGGCGTCCCGATCGGCGATCGCGAAGCCGGTATCGCCGTCGACCAACACCCCCTTCTCGATCAGTCGACCCCATTGCCCACTCGTGAGATCGTCACGAACGTCGCCCCACTCGATTTCGCCGCCGTTTTCATCGGCCTGCTGGCGGATGGTCTCGAGGGCGTCCTCGAAGTCGGCGTCCTCTCGGACGAGGGCGTCTATTTTTTCCGCTGTACGCGTCATCTGCTTGGGCTAGGTCACCTCCGGTATACAAGTGTTTATCTTCGCGGGAGCCACCGTTCCAGCGATGGTATGCGACGCTGGCAGTTGATTCGCCTTCACTAGCGGTAAAATACGCGCAATTATGCGGTTGAGAACGCGGAAAACGGCCGTCATCTACATATACGATTCCTCTGAATGTACAATTAATAGACCAATGTCTCGAGCGCAGGCAGAAATAATCGGTATCACCCTCCTCATCGGATTCGTGCTGGTGTCAGCGGGCGCTGTGTTTGTCGTGGGGAGTTCTGTATTGTCGCCGCTCGAGGCACAATCGGAACAGGAACAACAGATCGACGAGATGGAATCCGTCGCCCACGAAATCGATACGATGATGCGGACGGGCCAGGCTGAGGGTGAGGTTGGCCTCGAGGGATCGTACTCTCTTTCCGACGACGGCGCGAGTATTTCTTTCTACGTTGATGGCGAAGAAGCTGACACGATCGAAACCGGCCAACTCGAGCACGAGGGGTTGATTTACGAGGGTGGGCTGGTGGTCCACGAGGACGATGGACAGGTCGTCAGCTCGCCGTCGTTCGAGTTGACCGACCGATCTTCACACATCCACATTCCGAAACTCGATCCGGATGCGAACAGTTTCGACGGGGCGCTCTCACACAACGGAACCAGTGCTGATATCGATGCGCCCGAAGAGGAACTCGAGATCGTTATCGAAAGCGAGTATTACGAGGAATGGGCTGATGAGTTCGATACTGCTGATTCAGTGGAGTACGATGATGGTGAGGTGACCATTAGATACGAGTTCGACCATCTCTCGGCTGTTGATTCTGCCCTGAATATCGGTATGTCCGACGGAACGGATCTTCGCCTCAACGAACTCCCCGCTTTGGATATTGACAGTTACGATGATGGTGAGTACGACCCCGACAATCCACGGGAAGAGGCTGTTCTCGAGACAGCAGCAGATCAACAAAACATGGGCAACAATGACTTCGATTTTAAAGGCAAACTGAACTCTTCGGGGGACGTGAGAGCTATCGATGAACACCCAAATCGAGCTCCGACACGAGGGGCCCACTCTTTTCAAGATGTGAGCGATCCGGTCCCGTCTTCGGAGTTCATGTTGACCCCCGATGACAATTTCGTCGCCCCCAGTGGAGATCTCACCGGAAACGTCTACCAGATTGACGAAGACTACGAAATCGACGATGAAAAAACGGTGAGGAGCCAGTCCGCGCTCGTTGTCGACGGTGACCTGAAGATTACCGGTGATATCATCGCTGAAGAACCCGTCGACGTTTTCGTTCACGGCACATTGGAGCTTGACGGTGCGACCATAGAGACACCAGAGGGCGAGCAATCCGACAAAGTCTCACTGTTCGTTGACGACGGTGAGGAAACGACGGTAGAAACCAGAAACGAGCCACAAATCACCGGTCTGTTGCACGCCTCGAATAGTACGATCGATATCACGGGTGACTTCCAGACGTATGGTGCTATTGTTGCAGATTCCGTTGAACCAAACCAAAATCATAACCACGATACGCTGACGCTTCATTACGACGAGCGCCTCGAGGACCGGTCGACGCCCTACGCGACTGACTTGAGCGGAGAGACCGCGACCGTGCCGGAACCGGCCGTCGATCCGGACAACTTCGATGCAGATATCGTACGCAACGGCTCAACCAGTATTGATGATGACAAGGACGGCAACGTCAGAATCAACGGCGACCTCGAGGGCATCGACGAACGGACAGTCGATGGTGATCTGCTGGTCGACGGTAACGTTGCTGACGAACTTGACGAAGCAAAAATAACGGGCGACCTTCTGGTCACCGGTGACGTCGAAAAAGAACTGGACGAGGTAGACATCGGTGGTGACTTACGAATCGCTGGGAGCCTCGACGATGAACTCGACGAAACGGACGTCGGCGGTGACCTCGTTATCGGTGGAGACGTGGACGATGGTGGACTCGATGAAGTAGAAATCGGGAGTGACCTTCGCATAACAGGGGACTTGCACGACGAACTCGACGAAGTCGAAGTCGAACGAGACCTGATCGTCCACGGGGACGTGACTGACGAGCTCGACGAAGCTGACATCGGCCGTCACCTAGTGATCGGTGGCGATCTCAGTGACGAACTCGATGAGATCGAGGTCACTGGTGACGTGTTCGTCGGGGGTGCTGTCACGGACGAGATCGACGAAGCTGAAATCGACGGCGACCTCACCGTTTGGGGAGGTATCGACGAGGAGGTTGATGAAGTCGAAATCGACGGCGACCTCATGGTGGATGGTGATGTGGAAGAACTCGACGAGGGCGAGATACGCGACATATACGTTTCCGGTGAAATCCACGAAATCGATGACACGGAGTACGAGAATAAATACACCGGCGATGACGTAGACACAGACAACTTCCCGACTATCGACGACTATCTCGAAAACCACACCATCAAGTATGAAATTCCTGACATGACTGCCGACCACCACACGCCAGCCCACGACTTCGATATTCGAATCACCGAAATAGAAGCCGAGTAACGGTCTACACCTTCTGTTCGATTGTTATTCTCAAATCCTCCCACACCGTATCCGGCGAGCGCTCCCCATCCACCCGCTCGAGCACGCCTTCAGCATCGTAGAATTCCACCACGGGCTCGGTGTTCTCCCGGTACACGCGCAGCCGTTCTTTCACCGTTCCCTCCTTGTCGTCTTCGCGCTGGACCAACCGATCCTCGACGTCGGGGTCCTCGGGCGGGTTGTACTCGAGGTGGTAGATGTCGCCCGTGTCGGGGTCCATCCGGCGGCCAGTGAGTCGATTGAGCAGTTCCTCCTCGCTCACCTCGAGCATGATGACGACGT
>PUOG01000297.1 GCA_003552745.1 Spirochaetaceae bacterium | reverse complement strand
GACGAGCGGGAGAAGCGCCGCGGGGTGGCCGGCGAGGTGCTCATGTGGAAGGTCGGCGGGGCGAAGGCGGCCCTCGGCGGCAGCCTCGATGAGGTGATCGCCGCCGCGCAGAAGGCGATCGACAACACGCGAAGCATCGGCATCGGTCTCTCTCCGTGCACCATTCCGTCGGTGGGAAAGCCCAACTTCTCGATCGAGCCGGGCAAGATGGAGTTCGGCATCGGCCACCACGGCGAGCCGGGGATCAAGGTCATGGATCTGGTCAGCGCCGACGAGATGGCGGCGATGAGCCTGGAGACGATCCTACCCGATCTGCCGTTCAACAAGGGCGACGAGGTGGTCGTGCTCGTCAGCGGGCTCGGCGCCACGCCGATCATGGAACTCTACATCTTCTACCGCAAGGTGCACGAGATCCTCACCGGCGAGAAAGGGATGTCGGTGTATCACCCATACGTCGGCGAGTACTTCACGAGCCTCGAGATGATGGGCATCACGCTCACCGTCATGAAGGTCGACGAGGAGCTGAAGCAGCTCATCGATCTCGACTGCTATTCGATGGGGCTGCGCCAGGAGAAGCTCGGATGAGTGAATCGTTTGCAAACGCCGCAGGCGGCGGGATCATCGCCGAGCTTGCCGGGACCATGCGCGAGAATCGCGACTATCTCAGCGAGATCGACGGGGCGATCGGCGACGGCGACCACGGCATCAACATGGTAAAAGGCTTCGACATGGCCGCAGAGCGCGTGGAGGAGGGCTCGAGCTTCGACGAAGCGCTCCGCACCCTCGGGCGCACGCTCGTCATGGAGATCGGCGGGTCGATGGGCCCGCTGTACGGGCAGTTTTTCAAGGCGATGGCGAGGCAGGCGAAGGGCGTCGAGCAGATCGATGCGGCCACCTTCGCCTCGATGCTCGAAGCCGCCTACGAGGCGATCCGCGAGCTCGGCGATGCGAAGGTCGGCGACAAGACGCTCGTCGACACCCTCGACCCGGCGATCGCCGCGTTCAAGGAGGCGACCGATGCGGGCGCCGGCTTCGCCGAAGCGCTCGACCGGATGACCGAAGCGGCCGAACGTGGCAAGGACTCGACGAAGGATATGGTCGCGAAGGTCGGCCGCTCCTCGCGCCTCGGTGAGCGCTCGAAAGGAGTGCTCGATGCGGGGGCGACCTCGTGCTGGTTGTTGCTGCGGACGACAGCGGAGTTTGTGAAGCGGCAGTTGTAACGCATCGCGCTGCCACGGGCGGGAATACCCGAAGACGATGTGCTGAACCGACGAGCCTCCCGCGGACACGAGCCTCCCGCGGGCCTCGCGTACGCCACGACGGCGGGCTATAGTAGCCGCTCATTCGGCCGGCCGGTTACGCCGATATCCACAAAACCTGGAAGATAAGATGAAGATTACTGGGCTGTTGGTGCACCTGCTCGACTCGGAGACGAAATATCCGTTCGACTGGCAGATCGATCGACCCGGATCCGATGACGGACGCGGACTGAACCGGAGGCATGAATGCATTCTGCGTATTCAGACCGACGAAGGCATCGAAGGTCACGGAGTGGTCGGATCTCGTGGCGCGGCGACGATCGATGCCGTATCCCGTCGGTTACCGGATATCTTACTTGGAGCCGATCCGCTGAATATCGAGTATCTATGGGAGCGGATGTGGGACATCGATCGTCTCGAGGAGTTTCCGATATACGCGCAAGGATTGGCCGACCTCGCGCTGTGGGATCTCAAGGGCAAGTATGCCAATATGCCCGTGTACCAACTGCTCGGGGGATATCGCGACTCGATTCCCGCGTATGCGTCGACCACGAGCTACGATACCGAGGAAGAGTACCTCAAGGTGATCGATGCATCTCTGGAGCAAGGCTATCAGTCGATTAAATTGCACCTGAGATATCGGGATGTAAAGACCAACGCGAAGCTTTGCGAACGCGTCCGCCGACACGTGGGAGACGAGATCGAGCTGACGCTGGATGCCTCGGCACTATGGGGTTATACCGACGCGCTGTGGTTCGGACGTCGTCTCGAAGAGCTGAACTTCGCGTGGTATGAAGAGCCGATGCGGGAGTTCGATCTCGAGAGCTACGCGAAGCTATGCGCGGACCTCGATATTCCGATTCTCGCCTGCGAGACTCCGGATGGTGCACACTGGAATGCCGCGGAGTTCATCCGGCGTGGCGCGCTCGATATCATGCGGACGAGCACGCACTACAAGGCGGGTCTTACCGGAGGGGTAAAGGTCGCCCATCTGGCGGAGTCCCACGGTATGAACGCAGAGGTCCACGGCGGCGGACCGGCGAACCTGCATCTCGCCCTGGGGATACCGAATAACACCTACTACGAGGATCTCGTGATCAGTGTGGAACAGGTTCGAGATGTCGCTTCCCGGGGCGTCGCATTCAAGGACGGTACAGTCTATGTCGAAAGCGGTACGGTCGGGCTCGGGCAGGAGCTCGATATCGAGTATATCGAGTCTCATGCGGAGACGACGCTGCGGTTTGCCGAGTAACCTCTCTCGTTCTCTCAGTACGCTTCGCTTCGTTCGAGTCCCGGACCGCCGGCCGCGGCTATCGCGTCCAGGTGCTCGAGCAAAAGGCGCCCCTTCAGCTCACGTGCTGCCGGGTCATCCCACAAGTTCTCGAATTCACCCGGATCGTTTTCCAGATCATAGATCTCTCCGAGCCCATGGCCGTGATATACGACGCTCTTGTAGCGACCGTCGAACCGCATCGTACCGTGTGATCCCTCGGTAGGTCCCCTCGGGAAGGACTACCGCATCCCAGTATTCGCTGATCACGTGTGGCTTGTGATAGTCCGACGGGGCAGCGCCGGAGAGCATGGGCAACAGTGAGGTGCCCTGCATGCCGGACGGCACCTCGACACCTACAGCTTCGAGCAGGGTCGGCGCTTGACAGTACGCTCGATCGAACGCCATGCCGGAGGCGACGAGGCGATCGAGATTCGGGGTATTGATGTGGGGATTCCCGAGGGCGCGAACGGTGTCCCAGCGCTGCTGATCGGTACAGTACCAGAGTACCGAGTTCAAGGGGCTACTGCGGTAACAATGACCCCGACTCCTTGTCGAGAAACACGCGGCAGCTCTGGTGTGTCTTGAGAATGGATGCGGGCCACTGCGGGCTCACCTCGACATCGTCCGCCAGGCAGTTTCGCACCGCTTCGGCCTTGCGCCGGTTGGGAACGGTACAGATGATCTCTCGACTCGAGAGGATCTGCTGAACCGACATCGTGTACGCTTTCGGAGGCACCTCGGCTACCGAGGCGAACCATCCCTCTCCGACCTGTTGGGCGCGACACCGCTCGTCGAGCTCGAGAATCAGGTACGGTTCACGAGTCTCGAAGTCGGCGGGCGGGTCGTTGAAGGCGAGGTGCCCATTCTCTCCGATCCCCACGAATGCGATGTCGATCGGTGCGGCGCCGATGAGCTGCGAAAGCCTGCGGCGTTCGGCCTCCGGATCGTCGGCATCTCCCCGAAGAAAGTGTGCCGCGCCCGGCTGGACGCGATCGACGAGTCGCTCGCGCAGATACCGTACGAAGCTTGCCGGATGCGATTCGGGAATGCCGACATACTCGTCGAGATGGAACATCTCCGTTCGACTCCATTCTATGCCGGGCGCCTCGCAGAGATGGTGCAGGAACTCGAACTGCGACGCTCCGGTCGCCGCGACGAAACGAACCGTTTGCTGACGTGACAGGAGGTTGCGCATGACCTCGGCCGCTGCTTCGGCTGCGGCACGCCCCGCCGTCTCCGCGTTTGACTCGATCTGTATCTGCATAACTTCTCCCGACTTCCGGTTGATACCATATCGTGTTAGTAATGAGAAGGCGAGCGCAATGAACGAAACCGGCGAAAAGCGCGTGCGCGGTGTCTCGGTATTCACCGGACGCGAGCTCGAGATATCGATCGAAGGTGGCACGATTTCACGCGTTGCCGAGCTCACCCCGAGCGGTGACCGCGATCTTCCCTTCGTGAGCCCCGGCTTTTTTGATATCCAGGTGAATGGGTACCGCGGAAGCGATTACAGTCTCGACGACCTCTGCGACGAGCACCTCGACTCGATTCGGCGCTGTCTCGCCGCATCGGGGACTACACAGCACGTAGCGACGATCGTTACGTCGCCCCGGGATCGGCTGCTGAGGAATCTGGAGGTGATGGCTCGGGCATGTGAGCGAAACTCCGAGTTGGCGAGCGCCGTCCCCGGTATTCATATCGAGGGCCCCTATATCTCGTCGGAAGATGGTCCGCGCGGCGCGCACGACGCCTCCTACGTTCGTGACCCCGACTACAGCGAGTTCGCGGAGTGGCAGGCAGCGAGCGAAAACCGGATTCGCATCGTGACGCTCGCGCCGGAGCGAAAAGGCGCGATTGCGTTCATCGAGCGCTTAAGCAGTGAAGGGGTTCGGGTAGCGATCGGCCACACCGCCGCGACACCGCAGCAGATCCGCCGTGCCGTTCAGGCGGGAGCATCTCTTTCGACCCATCTCGGAAACGGTAGCCACGCCAGTATTCCGCGATTAGACAACTATATCTGGGAGCAGCTCGCTGCCGACGAGCTCTGGGCGAGCATTATCAGCGACGGTTACCACCTGCCTCCGGCGGTGCTGAAGGTGTTTGCGCGGGCGAAGGGGCTTTCGCGTCTGATTCTTGTCAGCGACGCCGCGCTCCTCGGCGGCTACGATCCGGGCATCTACCAGTGGGGAAATATCGAGGTCGAGGTCTTCCTCGATGGCCATCTCGGCCTCCCCGGCACGTCGATGCTCGCCGGCGCCGCGCATCTGCTCGACTGGTCGATCGCACACTTCCATCGCTGCACCGGTGTTCCGCTCGGCGAGGCGATACGACTGTGCAGCGAGAATCCGGCCCGCTATCTCGGGCTCACCTCCGTAACGAGCGCGCTGCGAGCCGGCGAGCCGGCGAATCTCACCGTGTTCCGGTACTCGGGGGCGGGCGACCGGCTGCAGATCCTCGAGACGATCGCCAACGGTTCGGTCGTCTACTCCGCCCCCACAATCACCGAATCGAAACGCTGACCGACTGCAGATCGCCGGCGGCGCTGCTGTTGCCGAGTGACACCGTGAGCTCCGAACACTCCGGGCCGTCGGTGAACTCTCCGCGCCCGGCATCAAAGTAGCCGAGCCGCGAAAGCGGTACTTCGAAGCGAACCGTGCGGCGCTCGCCCGGTTTCAGGTGCTCGCGCGAGAAGCCGGAAAGCACTTTCGCCGGACGTTCGACCGGCGAGCCGGCAAAGCCGATATAGAGCTGTGCGACATCGTCGCCGGCGAGCTCACCGGAGTTCTCCACGTCGACCGAGGCGCGGAGCACCGCCGATTTGCCCTCACCGTCGATTTGAGCGCTCGCATTCGAGTAGGCGAAGTGCGAGTAGCTCAGTCCGAAGCCGAACGGGTAGCGCGGCTGTACGCCCTCTTTGTCGACGAGCATATAGCCGTGGTAGTAGTCGTAGTCGATCTCATCGACTTCGTTCGAAAAGTAGGCGAGATGCTCCTCGGTCGTGGGAATCGTGAACGGCAGTTTGCCTCCGGGGTTGTAATCGCCGAACAGTGTATCGGCTATCGCGTTGCCGCCCTCCATGCCCGGATACCATGCGAAGACGATCGCCTGCACCTGCTCGATGACGTCTTCGAGGATGAATGCGCTTCCTCCGATGAGCACGACGATCACGCGGTCATTTACCTCGGCGACCGCACGGATCAGCTCGATCTCATCGGGCTTCAGTCGCAGCGACTCCCGGTCGCCGCCGAGGAAACCGCGATCGCCTGCCTCGGCCTTCTGGTCTTCGCTGAGCAGATCGGTGGGGATGTATTCCCCTTCGTCGGAGTGCGTGCACCCGGCAACGACGATAGCCGCATCGGCGCCGGTAGCCGCCCGCTTGGCTGCGGCGACATCGTCATTGTCGAACGCCGTGGCGAGCTCGACGCCGCGCTCCTTCAGCCGCTCGGAGATCCCCTGTTTCGGCGTGACGATGTACGGCGGATAGACGCGGCTGCTGCCGTGGTCGCCGATGTTCTCGACGTCGGCGAGCTGTCCGACGAGGGCGAGCTTCGTGACGGACTCAAGGTTGATGGGAAGCGCCGGCTTCCCGCCTGCCTGCTCGTTGCGAAGCAGCACCATGCTCTTCTGCGCCGCCTCGCGGGCGAGCGCGACATGCTCACGGCTGCAGACTATGCCCGGCGAGTAATCTTCCGGATCATCGGCGAGCTCGTATCGAAGTGCGGTACGAAGAATGCGACGCAACGATTCGTCTATCGTCGCCTCGTCGACCTCACCGCGCTGCACGGCACCATCGAGATCGGCAACGTAGTGCATGCGGCACGGCATCTCGATATCGAGTCCGGCGTTTATCGCCTTGACCGCACTTCGCACCCCCATGAAAAAGTCGGAAATCGTGAAACCGTCGAACCCCCACATCTCCCGCAGAATCTTCTGAAGCAGGAGCGCGCTTTCGCAGCACTGGTCGCCGCGCACACGATTGTAGGCGCCCATGATCGAGGCCGCGTCTTCATCGACACAGCGCTTGAAGTGCGGCAGGTAGATCTCGTGGAGCGTGCGATCGTCGAGCTCGACGCTCACATCGAAACGGGAGTTTTCGATGTTGTTGCACGCGTAGTGTTTCACGCACGCCATCACATTGTGGCGCTGAACGCCGCGAACGAGCGCTGCACCCATCTCGCCGAGGTGGTGCATATCCTCGCCGTAGGTTTCCTGCGCGCGGCCTGCGGCAGGATGTCTGAGGATGTTGATGCATACTCCGCCGAAGTAGTTTCCACCAGCGGCCCGGATCTCGCGGCCGATCGCCTCTCCGATGCGCGCCTCCAGATCGGGGTCGAAGCTCGCCCCACGCGCCATCGACACCGGGAAGCAGGTGGAGTTGCCGCACACCGCACCTCGCGGTCCGTCGACGAATCGTACCGGCTGGAGGTCGAGCGGCGCCACGCGTCCGGTCGGATACGGAATCAGGTTGTAGTGGAAGAGCTTCTCGCCGTTCACCACCTCCGAGCTCTTCTCGAAAAGCTCTTCCTGTGTGAACGCACCCGAGAGCGCCGAGATCTTCTCGGAGAGCGACAGCTCGGCAATTGTCTGTTCGACCTTCGTGCTAATGGTGTTTTCGCTATTCATCCTTCCATCTCAAGCCCGGAGCAGATGGGCGGTCAAGAGCTCTTGAGCGCTTCCACGGTCAATCCCTCGATTAAGTCGCGCTGCATGAGGATAACGAAGATGATGATGGGGACCGTTGGGAAGGTGACCCGCCCCGCGTGCATCGTGCGACAGGGCACAATGTCCGCAGGGCGGCGTTTACATCAATATCAAAGCTACGCGCACGCCATCTCGTAGATCTTTCGCGCATCCTTCAGATTGAGCTTCTTGAAGGAGCCGAACTTCCGTCCCTGATTCTTCTCGAGAGTCTCGAGGAGTTTCGGAATGTCCTCTTCTTTGGCGTTTGCTTCGTGCATGGTGACCGGCATGCCGATTTCGCGGAAGAAGTCTTTGAGCCGCTTGATGCCTTCGAGCGCGACGCTCTTCTTGTCGTAGTGGTTCTCGGGCACACCGAAGGCCTGTGTGGCCAGGCGGTAATAGCGCTCAACGTCTTCATCGAGCGTGTATTCCATATACGCCGGGAACAAGACCGCGAGCCCGGCGCCGTGGGTCATGTCGTAGAGGGCGCTCAGCTCGTGTTCCAGCCCGTGGGTTGTCCACTCCTCCCGGCGGCCGACACCGAGGATGCCGTTGTGGGCGATGGTCCCCGCCCAGCAGATGGTCGCACGCGCTTCGTAGTTCTCCGGATCATTCGTGACCTTGCGCGCCGCCTCCATAATCGAGATCAGAGTCGCCTCGCAGAGACGATCGGTCAGGATGACGTCCTCACTCTTCGAAATGTAGCGTTCCAGGATGTGCGATATCATATCGACGACACCCGCGGCCGTCTGCCACGGCGGCAGTGTATAGGTCAGTTCAGGGTTGATGATGGAAAATCTCGGCCGCAGGAGATCGGAGCCCAGACCGCGTTTCAGCCCTTCGTCTTCCTTGGTAATAACCGTGGCGACCGAGCCTTCGCTACCGGCGGCCGGCAGGGTGAGCACGACGCCGACCGGCAGGGCATCCTCGATGGTTGCCTTTTGGTCGAAGAAATCCCAGAAATCGCCGTCGTACTTCACTCCCGCGGCGATCGCCTTCGCCGAATCGATCGCCGACCCGGCTCCGACCGCGAGAACGAAATCGCAACTCTCGTTCCGACAGAGCTCGATCCCTTCGTAGACGAGTGAATCGACCGGGTTCGGCTTCGCTCCGCCGAGCTCTACGAAATCGATCCCTTTTTCCTTCAGACTTGCCGTGACGCGGTCGTACAGACCGGTTTTCTTGATCGAGCCGCCGCCGTAGTGAAGGAAGACCTTCTTCGCGCCGCTTTTGAGAAGTAGCTCTCCCACTTCCTTCTCGGTGTCCTTTCCGAACACGAACTCGGTCGGACTATAGAACGTAAAGTTCTCCACTGTGATACTCCTTAGCTTGTATTCAGTAGCTTATTCTGGACTACATCAACGCCAATGTCATCGCGTCGAGGAACTCAGGCACATCCGGCGGCACCCGTCCGGTGACCAGCTGTCCGTCGACGACCGCGGAGGCATCCGCCCTGAACTCGCCGCCCATGATCGCGACGTGGTCGCGGCAGGCGCCGACGCCGGCGATGACCTTCCCTTCCACGATGTCGGCGGCCGAAAGCGGTATCGCTCCGTGGCAGATGGCGGCGATGAGCTTACCATCACCATGTACCTTCTTCAGCCACTGGATCGGCGATCCGGCGGCCACCATGTTCCACGGGCAGAAGGCGCCGGGGATCATCACGATGTCGAAATCGGCCGAATCGATCGATGAGAGCGGTGCAATCCGGTAACGGTCGCCGGGAACATCCTGGAGCGGTACGGAGACGCCGAAGTTGCCCATGACCACATCGAGACCGAGAAGCGGCGGGCGGGCGCGCATCGGGGCGGGGAAGGTTGCCAGAGTCAGCTCGGCCCCGCGGTGGAGCAGCTCGAGCACCGGCACGACGAGCTCGATGTCCTCGAAGTCCTCTCCGGCGATCACGACCACCCGCTTGCCCGACAGGCAGCCGGCGTACGGGTCCTTGTATTCGGGGCTGAAGTGGCGGGCGATCTCGCGGACGAACTCGCCGCAGTGCTCGGTGTCGCGGCAGGTGATGAGCGAGCCGTCGCGCACCACCGGTTCGTCGATGAACTCGCCGAGGCGGCGAAGCATGTAGGAGACGATGTTGTTTCCGGTGCACTTGCGGCCTTCGACGATCCGCTGCCAGATCAGCGGCAGCGTTCCCTCGCCGATCGCACCGAGGACGACATCCGCCTTCGCCGCCTCGGAGAGGAAGGTGAGGGCGGGTTCGGTTGTGGTAAGAATGTCCGCCGAATGACCGCCGAGGGTGACGATGGCATCGTAATCGGCAGGCTTCGCCTCATCGAGTTTCACGTAGGTGCAGCGTGATTCGCCGAGCACAGGAACCGGGGTAAGGCTCATGCCCCACATCCCCTGCAGCCCCTTGTTCGGATCGGTCGGTCGGGTGTACTTCCAGTAGGAACCTTCGGCGCCGATGAACTGAACCGTTCCGCCGAGCTCGCTGAGATACTCGACCAGGTAGTACGCCTGGAAGTCGCTGAACTCCGGTGCGACGAGCAATCCGATTCGCTTTCCGGCGAGCGGTCCGTTCGGTTTCCGCGTTCCGGTATTCTCGCCGTGAAGAACGGTTCGCCCTCCATCGGTGTCGACCGAGATTCCCCGTTCGCTGATCTGTGTGAGCAGCTCTTTCGATGTCATAGCGTTCTCCCTCCTCTGCTTCTATGTTTCGCCGCGGCCGCTCGCGCTCCGGCCGCCGTCTCGCGCGGCTTCGGCTTCAGTCGAGCGCACTGCTTGTCGGTCTATGCCGGCGACCGCGCTCGGCAAGCAGAAAGGCGAGCGCCGCGGCACAGAAGGCGCCGGCTCCGATCAGCTCGATCGCCTCTTCGACAAGATTATCCATCAAAAAGAAACTGATAAAGGGCCAGCCCTGGCTACTGTCATACATTTGCCAAAGCGTGCCGACCCGCTCGTCGCCGATCGAGATGAAGAATCGGCGCAGCATGCCGCCTGCCCATATCACACCACCTTTCGCATCGGCCGTGGGTCGGGCCGGCGGCACTTCGTCTGCATCTCGTAGTAGCGACCGCTCGATGCCGCGTCGTGGAAGCCGTGCATGATCTCGAGAACGTGGTTGGCGATCTCGCCGTTCGCTCGGTGCATCGCTTTATCGCCGGACGCAATGCATTCGGCCATGTCGGCGACGCCGAGGCCGCGACTGTTCACCGGGTGATCGTGGGTGAGCGGCATCTGCGACCACTCGCTGTCACCGGCGCGACGGACCATCACCGGACCTCCGAACGTATTCGGATCGGGGACGAGCATCGATCCCTCGGTGCCGTAAATCTCGATGCGCGGCAGGGTGCTCGCCCAGATATCGAAGCTCGTAATGACGGTGGCCACCGCTCCGGTCTCGAACTCGACCGTCCCGGCGACGTGCGTCGGCACCTCGACCGGCACGACCTTCCCGTGCTTTTTTTCACTGGTGATGGTTCGTGTCTCGAAGCTCTTCTTTGCTGCGCCGGACAACCGGACGGCCGGGCCCATGAGGTTGACCAGCGTGGAGAGATAGTACGGGCCCATATCGAACATCGGTCCACCGCCGACCTGATAGTAGAACTCGGGGTCGGGGTGCCAGCTCTCGTGGCCGTGGTTGACCATGAAGGCGGTTGCGGCAACCGGAGCGCCGATCCATCCATCATTCAGCAATTTCCGGCACGTCTGGATGCCCGCCCCCAGCACGGTATCCGGGGAACAGCCCACGCGCACGCCGGCCTCCTCGGCCGCGGCGAGCAGCTCGGCCGCCTCCTCGCGCTGAATGCAGAGCGGCTTCTCGTTGTAGACGTGCTTGCCGGCGCGAACCGCCATCATGGCGACCTCGAAGTGCTCCTTCGGGATCGTGAGATTCAGCACGAGATCGACCGCCTCGGCGGCGACAAGCTCCTCGGCGCTCGCGACCACCCTCGCCCCGTACTTCTTCGCCGCCTCGCTCGCGCGCTCGGGCACGAGGTCGGTGACGGTGGTGACCTCCACTCGGTCGCCGAAAACGCCGGTGAGGTTATCGAGGTAGATCCCGCTGATTGCGCCGATCCCGACTATTCCTACGTTCAGTTTCTCCATCGTGTGGTCCTCCGTTGTTGGGTGCGTGGCGCCGGCCGGGCGCCGGCGGGCCGTTGGCCGCCCCGGGGGCCGGGCCGCGTCCGGCCCCGCCCCGCCTAGAACATCTTGAGATCGCTCTTGAACTCCGCATCCGACAGGCCGCGCTCGACCGCTATCCGCTTACCGTCGGCCGCCCACAGCAGACCGCGGCGCATCAGCTCCAGCGCCTGCGGGATGTCGAACACATCGGCGTGATGCCCGAGCGAATTGTAGTAGACGCGCCCGTGGCCCCACATCTTCGTCCAGACCACCGGCACATCCACCGGCGCGTTCGATGAATGGTACCACTTCACCGTCGGGAAGCGGGTGGTCGCGAGCACCTCCACAGCCGGGTCGACGTGCAGGTAGTACTGCTCGGAGGTCACATCAAAATCCTTGATACCCTCCACGAGCGGACTCGAGCTGTTGAGGATGTTCACACGGTAGGTCACATCGGCGCCGCCCGGGTGGGCGACCCAGTTGCCGCCGGTCATGAACTGCCACTGTACCGATGTGCGGAAGGCGTCGCACATGCCGCCGTGACAGCCGGCGATCCCGACCCCCGATCCGACCGCTTCGGTGACCGACGCGCACTGCTCCTTGCTGATCTCGCCCATCGTCCAAATCGGTACGATGAGGTCGAGCGCGCGCAGTTTCTCGGTGTCGAGAAATGCGTCGAGTGTGTCGGAGACTTCCACCTCGAAATCGGCATCCCGAAGAACTCCGGCAAAGACATCGGCGACCTGCTGCGGCTCGTGGCCGTCCCAGCCGCCCCATACGATAAGTGCTTTCTTGCTCATAGTGGGGGAGTGTACCTTGATTATTGCCCACACGCGACCCGTATCTCCCCGGTGCCGAGTCGAAACGGGAAACGCCTTGCGATTCGCTGTACAGCTCATCCGCTTCCGTTCTGTCACGGGTGAGGTGTAGGATTGCAACACACTCCACCGCACGCTACGTGAAGGAGTCGACGTTGGATTACAGCGAGAAGATCAGAAAGAATCGGTTCCATGAGTTCACCGTTGTTCCCACAGGGTGTCTACCGACGACCTTCCCGCCTATAAGGATCTTCTGACCGGCTTGTACAACGCGGTGACGCTACCGTTCTATTGGGGCCGGTACGAACCTCAGGAGGGAATGCCTGAACGTGACAAGATGCGTGAGGCAGCAGAGTGGTGTCGTGATCAGGGCATGGAGCTCAAGGGACACCCCCTATGCTGGCACACCGTCTGCGCTCCATGGCTACTCGAATACGATAACGACACGATTCTGCAGAAGCAGATGGAGCGGATCGAACGCGATGTCGGAGAATTCCGTGGTCTCATCGACATGTGGGATGTGATCAACGAAGTGGTAATCATGCCTGTGTTCGACAAGTACGACAACGCGGTGACGCGGCTCGCCAACCACATCGGTGCGATCGAGCTCGCCTACCGCTGTTTCATGCAGGCGAAGGAGCACAATCCGGAGGCAACGCTCCTCATAAACGACTTTGACCTTTCAGAGGCCTACGTCGAGGTGATCGAGCAGTTGCTCCGAGAATACGATTCTCTCCGGCCATCCCGTGCCTCCGAATATCGTCGATCTCAACGACTACCAGATAGATGAGTGGCCGAGCACCGAAGAGGGGGAAGCCCGGCAGGCTCAGCAAGTGAGCGAGTTCTACCAATGTGTGTATGCGCATCCCGAGGTCGAGGCGCTTATCTGGTGGGATCTGCAGGACGGTGGGTGGCTCGGAGCGCCTTCCGGGCTCGTCCGCGAGGATATGACCCCCAAACCCGCCTACCACGCACTCAAGCAACTCATAAAGCGAGACTGGTGGTACTCGCAAGGGGCACCGAAGCGGAACAAAGATGGCAGTTTGAGCATCTACGGACCCGAAGGGAGCTACGAGCTGTCGGTTGGAGATCGTACCGTCGGGTTTACCCTCGAGAAGGACTCGCCTCGTGTCGAAATATAGTACGCGGATCGGTTCGAGAGCGGCTCGGTCCGCCCGACACACTCTACAGTTCGATCCGAAGTGTTACCGTTTCGCCGGCCTCCAGGACTTCAACCCGTTCGCTGTGTTCGTTGCCGTCGGCGTCGGTGACCGTGACCTCGTGTTCTCCGCGGAACGCGGTTACCGAGAAGAGTCCTTCATCGTCGACACGACCGGTCTCCTCGGTCCACCACTGGTTGAACACCAGATCGGTGTAATAGTCGTACGCCGGCTTCGGGTTCCACTCGAGATCGAAGAGGGGAGCGTCGTGGTCGAAGCCCATTTCCGGGCCCCAATGAACGCCGTCCCAGTGCCCCCACATGAGAAACGCGTCGGTGTCGGGGTGGCTGTAGAAGGTCTTGAGAAACTCGTACAGCACTTCTCCCTTCTGCTCGTCCGAGTCCCATCTGACCCCGCCCCACTCCTGGAAGGTGTCGAACTCGGTGGCACGGAATCGGACATCGAATCCGTCATAGTAGTCGATACCCTCGAGAATCTCGTCGGGCGTGAGGATTTCGTTCGCGGCAAAGTGCACTTGAAACCCGACGCCGTCGAGGTTGACGCCGACGTCGTTGACGAGGTAATCGATCTGACGGCGATAGTTCTGACGGACATCTCCATACGGTCCTGCGAGGGTGTTGAAGTCGTTCACCGCGATCTGTACTTCGAACCGATCGGCGATCTTCTCCGCGTGTGAGTACCATTCCCCGAGAATCGGAGCGGTAACAGGGTCGACACCATCCCCGTCGACTGCTTCGATAAGTGTCGGCTCGTGGATCGCCTCATTGACGATTTCCCACTCGACGATTGCATCCTCGAATTCGCCGGCGGCATAGTACTCGATTATGTCTTCAATATGCTGCATGGATCGTTCGACGATGTGGGCCGGATCGAGCTCCGGCTCGCCCCAGTCGCCGTCCTGCACCGGCTCTCGTCCGGCGGCGAGAGTCACATCCGGCGGGACCGCGTGTGCATCAATATTGCCCCATATGGCCACATGTCCGCGCACGTCCATATCGCGGTCGAGCGCCCACCGCACCGCGTAGTCGGCATGCTCGCGATTGCCGTCATCTTCCCACAAGCTCCACTTGTGGAGGTTCTCGAGGACGATCATGTTGAAGAGATCTTCAGCGGTTTCGCGATACCGCTTCTGATCCGACTCATCAAATGTGTGTCCGCCGGCTTCGAGGGGGCCGCCCCACTGTGTAGCGTTCGACAGGAACTCGGCGTGAATCATCGTTCCGAAGCCGTAGTCGTGTTCCTGCATTTGCACGGCGACCTCGGCCTCCGGCACGGGGTTTCCTTCGGCGTCGACGACCTCAACCTCGAGCGTTCCGGTGCGGTGCTGCCGGATTCGGCGATCGGCGGCGACTTCCCAATCGTCCCTCTCGTCCGTCTCCCCGGCGTCACGTTCAACATCTGTTCGCGGGCACCCGATGAGCACGAGCGCGATCAGCATCGCCCCCGCTCCTACCGTGGATGTACTCCGTAGTATACTCAATCAACTCTCCTCGCGGATCCTCCATGTGGCAACGCGAAACCTTGAAAGGTCAGCTGTTCCGCTGTACAGATTAATTGTTTTTGGCCGAGCGAATCATACCAGAGAGGAACGCACTCTTGTATCTGATGGAGGCAATGGATGCAACCGCCGGAGCCACAGGGCGGTGAATTCGATGTTATCGTCGTCGAGTTCGGTGTCACACCCATCGTCATGGCGATCGGCCATTTCGGCGGCGTGCCCTCCGCGCCGGCGGCCGAAGCGGGCACTCCGCCCGGCGAGGTATCGACCGAGGGGGCTGCAATCAGTACCGAGCGAATCGCTACTCCGCTAACTCGCCCAGGTCCTCTTCATAGGCCTCGTCGATGCGGCACGCCGCCGCCAGAACATCGCGTAAGGGGTCGTCATCGTGCCGTTCGGAAAAGCCGAGGTGCAGCCGCCTCCGCCAGCCTTCAGCATACTCGAACACGCCGGACATGTGCCCGACCTGCCGTGCGAATAGTTCCATGGTATGCAGATACGAGTCCTGACCCTGGCTCACATCGAGCCATTCTCTCTGGCTGCGGTGGGCGGCCAGCATCGCTCGTTTCTTCTCGAGAACCGATGCGATGTCCACATACAGTCCCGGGCGAATGACTCTGCGAAGCGGCGTCCGCAGCCCGTAGGGGAGGGCGTGGTAGATTACTACATCACCACCGATGGGGGGCGAAGGCGGAATTCCCGGATAGTTGCGCATACCGCGGGCGAAGACGGCCGTCACTCCGATGCGCGCCGAGATCATGTGGTCTTCCATATAGTCGGATGGCGATTGGAGCAGCACGATGCGTGGTTGCACCCGACGTACGACACTCGTTACTTTCCCGATCAACTCGGAGTTGTAGAAGACTTCGAGATCGTCGCATTGGCTCTCGTGGAAGTGAGCGCCCAGAATCTCGCACGCCTCGACGGCTTCGTCACGGCGGCGGGCGATCACCGTCTCCGAATCCTCGGTCGCGCTGCCGCACTTCCCGTTGGCGATGTTCATGTAGTGGACATTCCATCCCGCTTCCTTCAGCAGAAACAGCGTCCCCGCCATCATGAACTCGATATCGTCGGGATGGGCGGCCAGTGCAAGTACGGCCGGGGCTGCATCGGTACCGATCATCGTTCAATGCATCTCCACGTCGCACGACCCGATCGCGGGGCGGTAGTAGTTGAACTGTACGTTCGGGTGATCAGCCAGCAGGCTCATCGGTACTGCGCTGTCGGCGATGCCCTTGCTGATCATGAATGCCGTCAGGCGCATCCCGAACGGATTGTCGTGTGTTCCGCCATGCCAAATGGATACCTTGTCTGCCTTCCATGTCTCAACCGGCCCGACGGTCATAGCCTGTGCCGGTACATCGGACACGCGACCACCGCCTGAGGTGCGCGCATTCTGCATGATCGTAATCGGATGGAGATCGACCATCCGCGCGCCGAGTTTGCGATATTCCTCCGGGGACGGCGGCGCATCCTTAT
>PUOG01000229.1 GCA_003552745.1 Spirochaetaceae bacterium | reverse complement strand
GGTCGGCGACCGACGACCAGGTCGCTGCGTGGAAATCCCAGAGATAGGTGTGGTTGCCGACATAGGTCCACTCGGCGGAGGCGGCGCCGGTCAGCTGCATCGCGAAGAACGAGGGGAACGGCAGAAACCACCGTGTGCGCGAAAACTCATCCGGAAAGCGTTCCTTGTTGAAGAAGAGCTGCTTGGCGGGGTTGATGAGCGCTCCGAGCGCAAGGGTGGCGGTAGTCTGCTGCAGCTCCTCGCGCGTTCCGACCGCCTCGTAGAAGCGCTCCTGAAACTCCTCGCCGGGGTCGTAGGTGTAGTCGAGCAGCGGAAGCGTCGGCTCGCCTGCGCCGTCCACTCCGACGAACGCTGCTCCGTGTGTCGAGCACGCTACGACGCGTATCGGGTAGCGGGCGGCGAACTCGGTGAGCTGTTCGAAGAACCAGTTCATGAGCGACCCGAGGTCTTCGGCCGGCAGTCCGTCGACATCGACCGGCGGGAAGGTTCGATAGGTCGACTCCAGCTGCTGCAGCTTCTCATCGAACACAAGCAGTTTCTTGTTCGTCTTTCCGGCATCGAGCACGGCTATCGCGTATTCCATGACCAAAACCGTATCACGGCTTGGCCGATCGAGCCAGTTTGCGCGGGCCGGGTGCGGAGTGTTCGAGTGCCGCGCCCGCGCCCGGAAAGGCGATTGCGCCGTGCGACGCGGCCCGATACGCTGTGGGCACTATGACGACAGATACGATACCCGCCGGCGACCGTGAAACAATTCTCCGACTCTCGCGCGAATACGGAAGCGACCGGCGCTGGGTTATCGCCGGCGGCGGAAACACGTCGGTGAAAAGTGAAGCGCATCTCGCCATCAAGGCCTCCGGCCGGTCGCTCGGTACCCTCTCCGAGGAAGGGCTTGTGGTGATGGATCGTGCCGCGCTTTCCGGGCTCTTCGATCGCCGCTATCCGGACGATGAGGCCGAACGCGAGCGGCACGCTCTCGCCGATCTGATGGACGCGCGGGCTGCCGGGCAGGGTGAGCTGCGCCCGAGCGTGGAAACGCTCATGCACGATGTGTTCGCGCAGCGGTACGTCGTCCATACGCATCCGACGCTGGTGAATACGCTCACGTGTGCGGTCGACGGCGAGCGACACGCGCGCGAGATCTTCGGAGACGAGCTGATCTGGGTGCCGGTGGTGAATCCGGGATACGTGCTCGGGCTGATCGTCCGCGAGGCGATCACCGCGTTCCGGCGCGAGCATCGACGCGAGCCGTGGCTTATGCTCCTTGCCAACCACGGTCTCGTGGTTGCAGGCGAGAACGAAGAGGAGATCAGGCAGCGGCAGCGAGCGGTTATCGAGGCGATCGCAGGGAGTATGCCGGAGGATGATGCAAGGCTCGTGCGCCCGGCCGCAGGCGTCGATCCGGCCGGTAAGCCGAGCGGCGCCGATGGAGATCGCGCTTCGATCGACGCCTGGATCGAGACGCTGCGCGCCGCGTGGGTCGAGGCCGGCGAAGATGAACCGGTCATCGTTGCCGACTCCGACGAGAACTTCGCCGAGCAGTCGGGCGATCCGGCGCTGATGCACGAGCATCTTCGAGCGCCGTTCAGCCCGGACCATCTCGTGTACGCCTACCGTACGCCGCTGATTCTCGACGCTCCCGCCGGGGGCGCCTCGCCTTCCGGGCCGCGATCGCCCGGCGAGATCGCCGAACAGATTCGCGCGTTTCGTGACCTGCACCGCCGGCCGCCGCGCGTGGTTATCGTTCCGTCGCTCGCGCTCTTCGGCGTCGCGCAGGCCGAGCCGGTCGCGCGCGCGGCGGCCGCGCTCTGCCTCGATGCGTTGCTGATAGCACGCGGGGCGGCGGCGTTCGGCGGCTATGCGTTCATGCCCGAAGAGCAGATCCGGTTTATCGAAGGATGGGAGGTCGAGCGCTTCCGGCTGAAGCAGAGCGAGCAGGGCGACAGGTGATGCCGGCGGCGCCGGATCCGGGCACCTCTTCGTCGGTGCGGCGACACCCAGGCCCTCGGCCGCCGATCAATCCATGTGGAACACTTCGCGTAGCGGTTTTTCCACCGGGCTGTTGTCGGCGTTGACCTCCATGATATCGGCCATGTAGTCCCACCACTTGCGAACGACCGGGTTCTGCGGCAGAGAGTCGGCGCTGTTATCGTCGGTCAGCTTCTGGAAGGCGAAGAGCGTTCCGCTCTCCTCGTCGAGATAGATCGAATAGTCGCGCACCCCGGCGGCCTCGAGCTCGCGGGCGAGTTCGGGCCAGATCTCGTCGTGGCGGCGCTTGTACTCTTCCTCGAACCCCGGTTTCAGTTTCATCGTGAATGCATTTCTGCGCATAGTCTCACCTCTTTGAAAGCACGTCGTTCTCGTAGCTTTGGACCTCGTCGAGCCACGCGCCGCCGAGCGGCACATCGTGGTCGAGACAGAAGCGGTCCCACACCGCCCCGAGCGGAAGCGTTTTCGCCTCTTCGGCGAGTGCGAGGCGAGTGCCGAGATCGCCTGCGAGCTCCGCCTTTCTCATGAGCTCCATCGGATCGATCAGCGCGGCGAGTAGCGACTTGTAGGTGCCGCGCATACCTACCACCCAGGCGGTGATGCGGTTGATGCTCGCATCGAAGAAGTCGACGGCGAGGAGCACCCGATCGAGAGCGTCGGCTCGCACGATCTCACGCGCGATCGCGCGAGTCGCATCATCAAAAAGAACCACATGGTCGCTATCCCATCGCACCGGACGCGAAACGTGCAGCAGCAGCGTTCTCATGAACGGCAGCAGAGCGCTCACCTTCTCGGCAACGCTCTCGGTCGGATGGTAGTGCCCGGCATCCATCGTGAGTACGAGCTTGCGCGAGAGCGCGTAGGCGAGATAGAACTCGTGCGAACCGACGACAAACGATTCCGAACCGATTCCGAAGAGCTTGCTCTCGACCGCGTCGAGCGTGTGTTCGGGGTCCAAGTGCTCGGAGAAGAGCTCGTCGAGCGACTCGACGAGCAGATGCCGCCGGCGCATGCGGTCGGTCGGATCGTCCTTCGAACCGTCGGGGATCCAGACGTTGTCCACGCACGCGGTGCCGAGCCGCTCCCCGATGGCGGCGGAGACCTCGCGACAGCGCTTGCCGTGCTCGATCCAGAAGCGTCGAATACCCGAATCGTAGGACGAAAGGGTATAGCCGTCGTCGGCTTTCGGATGCGAGAAGAAGGTCGGGTTGAAGTCGAGGCCGATCTTCTGTTCGGCGGCCCATTCGATCCATCGCTCGAAATGCTCGGGTGCAAGCGCATCGCGCTCGACCGGCTTCTCCGATTCGCGGTAGCTTCCATGCAGATTGAAACGCTTCTTTCCGGGAATCAGCGAAAACGCCTTGTCGGCGTCCATACGCAGCTCGTCGGCATTGCGCGCGCGGCCGGGGTAGTTTCCCGTCGCCATGATGCCGCCGCCGGTAATCGAATCGGCGCCCTCGAAGCCGACCACGTCATCTCCCTGCCAGCAGTTCATCGATACCTCGATCGACGCGAGCTTCTTCAACGCGCGGTCGGTGTCGACACCGTAGGCGGCGTAGCGCTCTTTCGCCTGCCGATAGCTCTCTTCGATCCTGTTCTTGTCTGTGTCCTGCATATCGATATGTACTCCGACCACAGGCTAACCTGTGATCGGCCGGCCGTCCATCGGTAGAACGACAGCCGCCGTCGACAAGTTCGTGCTAAGGTCGATCCCATGCGCAAACGACTCACCGTCGCCTCGTTTCTCTCCATGTTCTTCCTCGGCGTGGGCCTTTCGGTCATCGGAGCGGCAGCTCCGGCGATCGGGCTTCGGCCGGAACAGATCGGGATTCTC
>PUOG01000358.1 GCA_003552745.1 Spirochaetaceae bacterium | reverse complement strand
CGCTCATGTCACCGGCGGCGTGGTCGTCGATGGTTATGACCGTCGCGTGACCCCAGTAGGTGCCGGTTCCGGTATCGTGGCCGCGGTTCGAAAGCGCATTGCGCGATGCCTCGGGGAAGCCTGACTCGAAGAGCAGGCGGTTCTGTACCGAGTACGGGAAAAACGTTTGGGGAAAGGTCCGAACGTCGAAACGCGGCGCTTCAACCGACTCCTGTGGTGTCATACCGAAGTCGACGATGTGCATGAGCTGTTGCAGCTGTCCCATCGGCTGGAAGTCCGCTCCGGTTACACCGCCGGAGATGTACGGGCGCCCATCTCTCAATACGATATACGGCATCGACGTATGGCGGACCTTCTTACCCGGTTCGATTGCATTCGGATGGTCGCGGTCGTTGCTCATGAAGCTGATCCGCTCGTTCATGTGAATGCCGGTCTCTCCGGCAACGATGAAACTGATTCCGATTGATGTCGTCACCGAGGCGACGTTTCCGTAGCGGTCGACCGCGTGCAGCGTGGTGGTGTTCCCTGAATCCGCCATGAGACTGTCGACATCGTCCATCGGCCAGCGTCTGACGGTGTTCGGGCTGATCAGCGATGCGCGCTCGGACAGGTAGTCGTCGGAGAGGAGAAAATCGACATCGAGATCGACGAATTCCGGGTCTCCGATGTAGCGATGGCGATCGAGAAAGGCAAGTTTCAGCGCTTCGGCCTGGCGATGAACGGTTTCGGCGTCGTGCGGGCCGAGGCCCGAGAAATCGAACTCTCGCAGCATGCCGAGCGCCTGTAACATGACGATTCCCTGGCTGTTCGGTGGGTTCTGGTACACCTCGTAGCCGCGATAGTCGATCGATATGGGCGCGACGATATCCGCGCCGTCGTAGTTCGCGAAGTCGCTGTATGTGAGCAATCCGCCGTTCTCTCGGGAGAAGCGGGCGATCTCCTCGGCGATCGGACCGCGATAGAAGTAATCCTCGGCGGCGTCGAGGGCGGCGATCTCTCCTTTCGACCGTGCCTCGTCGTAGGCGCGTCGGACCGAACGGAAGGTATCGGCCATATTCTCGTGTCGGATCGTGTCGCCGGTTCGGAGATTACGGTCACCGGGCATGTAGACCTCTGCGGCGTACGGCCAGCCTCTCACCTCGTCGCGCCGCCCCGAAAGGTATTGGTTCGTCATCGACCGCATCGGGTGACCTTCGCGTGCAATGCGCTCGGCATCGCTCATGAGATCGCCGAGCGGCTTGCGGCCATACTCGCGCAGCAGCGTCATCCAACCCGCCCATGCACCCGGAACGATTGCCCGATGAATGCCGCGTCGACCGAAAAAATTCGAGTCCTGGAACCGCTCGATATTTGCCGCCTGTGGCACCGGACCGACGCCTCCGACCGAGATCACTTCGTCGGCGCTCGCATCGTAGTACAGCAGCCACGTACCGCCCCCGAAGACGCTCGAAAGCATCGGCTCGACCACCGACAGTACCGACGACATGGCGAACACCGCGTCGGCGGCCGTGCCACCGTCTTCCAGTACGCGCATGCCGGCCTCGGTAGCCAGCTCATCCTGAGACACGGCGGCAAGCCCGCCGCGCGACTCCGCGGCGACGAGCCCTCCTCGTACGGCCCGCCGGTGGCGGCGCTCTGAATCACCGCGCAGATACTCATTCACCGCCGTCCAGAGCGCTGTCTCGTCGGCGGCCACATCGCCCTCGGCGATTACCTCACGATCGGTGCCGCTCAACCGAATGACGCCCGCCTCGCCGTCCGCAGCCGCCGCTATTGCAGCCGCACCGTAGCGTTGGACGTCGTTCAGGATCCCGGCGTTGTACGTGTGGGCCTCCGGGTTGAACTCCCGCTCCGTTCGCAATTCATCCGCGAAGCGTTCGAACGCTTCCGCCGGTCCGGTTCCGTAGGCGGCTCGAAGTCGCTCGTGCCATGCCGATTGCTCGCTGAGCACTTCGCCGTTTTCGTTCAGGTAATCGAAATCGACTTCGGCGATCTCCGAGTCAGCCACAACCAGGCGCACGATCGCGTGCCAGCCGTCCGACGTCGACGAGGCGGTGTAGACGATGTAATCGCCGTCATTGAGGGCCGCTTGCCCGCATGCCGATAAAATGAGGGCGGCGGCTGCCAGGACGGTGGCAAAGAGTCTTCGGCGCCGGGCCGACCGGCTCGAATCAAAACGGTTCATCTGGTTCAGCTGGAAGCGAGGCTGCGTTCTCATAGCGTGTCCCCAGAATAACCCGAATCGGCCTTCTTGTGTATATCGGGTGCTTCGGTACTTTTACGCACTCATTGACAGCGGGTGCCCGCGTCGGTAGCGTCAAGAGCACCCTATGGCGAAACTCTGGGAAAAGGACTACTCACTCGACGAACTCGTTGAACGGTTCACCGTCGGCAACGACACGCAGCTCGATCGCAGCTTGCTGGTCGCCGACTGTGTTGCGAGCATGGCGCACGCGCGCACGATCGAGCGCGCCGGCGTAATCGGCGCCGACGACGCCGACCGCCTGCTCGCCGAGCTGGTTGCGATCGCCGACGAGGCCGAGCGGGGAGTCTTCGAGATTCCCGCCGAGCTTGAAGACGGGCACACAGCGATCGAGGCGCGACTCACCGAACGTCTCGGAGAGGCGGGAAAACGGATTCACACCGGCCGTTCGCGTAACGATCAGGTCATTGCCGCGCTGAGGTTGTACGGTCGCAGCGCGCTGTGGGAGATTCAGGATGCAGCCGCCGATCTCATCAACGCACTGCTCCAATGTGCCGATACCCACGCCCGCACCGCGATGCCGGGGCGAACACATCTGCAGGTGGCAATGCCGAGTACCTTCGGACTGTGGGCCGCGTCGGTCGCCGAGGCGCTGATCGATGACCTCGAGTTAACCGTAGCGGCACGCCGGCTCTGCGATCGCTCACCGCTCGGCGCAGCGGCGAGTTACGGGGTTCCGCTCCCGCTCGATCGCGAATACACCGCCGGACTTCTCGGCTTCGAGCGCACACAGAACAACGTTCTCGCAGTCAACAACTCTCGCGGCAAACTCGAGGCCGTTGTTCTCGACGCGGTCGAGGCGATCATGCTCACCCTTTCGAAGTTCGCCACCGATCTTATGCTCTTTTCGTTGCCGGAGCTCGGCTACGTGGAGTTGCCGCAGGAGCTCTGTTCCGGGTCGAGTATCATGCCGCAGAAGAAGAATCCGGATGCGCTCGAGTTGCTGCGCGCCCGTGCCGCAACGGTGGGCGGATGGGCGACGACGGTGCGGTCGATCATACGCGCGCTGCCGAGTGGCTACAATCGCGACTTTCAGGACACCAAGGAGCCGTTTCTCCGCGGCGTGGAAACGTGTCTCCTCTCCTTGCGTGTGGCCGAACGTACCGTCTCGCGAATGAAGGTCAATCGCGAGGGGCTCGAGCGTGGCCTGCAGCCGGAGATATACGCGACCGATGCGGCGCTTGCCCGCGTTCGCGATGGCGAGAGTTTTCGGGATGCATATCGCTACGTCGGAACGCACCTGTCGGAGCTGGAAGAGTACACTTTTGATGATGTGATCTCTCAGCGGACTTCAATCGGAAGCCCGGGCAATCTCAATCTCTCGGAACCGCGGTCGGCGCTCGAGGAGGTGCTCTCCGGAGAACGCTTCCGAAGAGCCGAGGCCGCGGCGGCGATACGGCACCTTACCGGACGGGAGTTCCGCATTGTCCCGGAGCGATGAAAGACGACTTGAAAGACATATACTCGCCGTCGATATCGGTACGACGAGTGTCAAGGCGGCCTGCATCTCCTCCAGCGGGACGATGATTTCGCGCTCGATACACCGCGTCGGAGTGCCGGGAGCCGAACGATGGCGCGAGGCGTGTGCGCTGGCCGCGGGCGAGGCCGTCTCCGCCGCCGACTCACACGGTGCCGGCCCGCCGGAGGCGATGATCTTCAGCGGTAACGGCCCCTCCATCGTTGCCGTCGACCGCGTCGGAGAGGAGGTATGTGACACGCTTCTCTGGTACGACGATCGCGTTATCGAGAGACTTCCCGATTGTCGGAGCTTTTTTCTCCCCCGAATCGGGTGGCTCTTCCGCAACGACCCGAGCTGCGCGGAACGCGTTCAATGGTTTCTCAGCTGCCCGGAATACCTCGTCTATCTGGTGACCGGGCGGGCTGTGACGATCAGACCGCACGATGCGTTCACCCCGTATATCTGGGATGCCGAACAGGCCGGCCGCTACGGTGTGGATGCAGCGAAATTGCCGCCGTTCGTCTATACCGGCGACCATATCGGTCATGTTGATGCCGAACATGCCCGGTCGTGGGGAATTCCGGAAGGGCTCCCGGTGGTCGCCGGTGCGTACGACTTTCTCATGAGCCTTGTCGGCACCAATACGCTGCAAGCCGGGCGTACCTGTGACCGTGCCGGGACCTCCGAAGGCATCAACCACTGCGCGGAGAACCCTTCGACCGACCGAAGGCTGCGCTCGCTGCCGCACTTCATTCACGGACTGCACAATGTCGCCGGCGTTCTCTCGAGCACCGGTCGGCTCTTTGAGTGGTATCGTCGGATCAGCGGTCAGCGAGGAACCAGCTACGAGAAGATGATGCACGATATCCTCGCCACGTCCGCCGGTGTCGAGCCGTGGTTCTTCCCTTCACTGCACCAGGGAGCCGATTGGGAGTTCTCCTCGGGCATGTTCATCGGACTCGGGGCGGAACACGGACCGGCCGAGATGGGCAGAGCGGTTGTCGAGAGCATTGGTTACGCGGTCCGTGACGCTGTGGAGACGATCGAGTCGGCAGGGTACGCCGTCGAGGAGTTACGGGCGTGTGGCGGGCAGAGCAAGAACGATCTCTGGAACCAGATGAAGGCGAATATGGTGGGCAAACCGGTGGCGATTATGGAGGTACCGGACGCTGAGATCGTCGGAAACGCCGCGGCGGCTTTCAGTGCGCTCGGTGTATACAGGAGTGTGAATGAGGCGGCCGACACGCTGGTACGGGTGCGGCGCCGCTTCGAGCCGGTGGCGAAGACCGAACGCATGTATGCCGAACTCTTCCCTCTCTATCTCGAGAATTACGAGCGGTTTCGTGCGGCTTTCAATGCACGGTCGCCGATCGATAGTCGCGGTCTGTAGTTAGCGCTTTCCGAAACCGCCTGTTCGACGATATAATGAAAGTCCGAAGGAGGCGTAACATTGTTCTTCATTTTCGGCTACCCGTTCATATTTCTCCTTCCGTTCTTCCTCGCGTTGCTCGCGGTCCGGGCCGGCTCGCGGTATTTCTCCCACGATCCGCGGCGTGATCCGGTCGGACGTTGGGGACCACCACACACCGACATCTATCCCGATGAACCGCGTCATCAGCGTCTGCGCGGCATCGAAGCGAGAATCTTCAAGCTTTCCTATCGTCTGCAGGGGCGGCTCACCGTATCCGACGTTGTCGTCGATACCGGCTTGAGCGTGGATGAGGCGGAGCGTATGCTCGAACGCCTCGTCGACAATCAGCGGGTTCGCATGGAGGTTTCTTCGAACGGACTTATGATCTATGAGTTCCCGGAGATCATAGCTCGTTTGCAGGGTGGCTATGGGCCGCTCGGTGATCAGCGAGAACACCACGACAACGCCGGCTGAACTTGAGAAGGTATCCGGCTGAGCGCATTAGCGTATTCGATATCTTCAAGATCGGGGTCGGGCCGAGTTCCTCCCACACAATGGGGCCGTGGCAGGCGGCTCGCCGTTTTGTAAGAACACTCGTAGACATGCGCGGGCGGACCGTGCTCCCGGAGGTCCGACGCGTCGAAGTGCACCTGTACGGTTCGCTGGCGAAGACCGGAAAGGGCCACGGCACCGATGTTTCTGTTGTTCTCGGCCTGGAGGGGCGAGATCCCGAGAGCGAAGATGTGTCGCTCATCGCCGAGGCGGCAGCCACGATTCGGCAGCGACGCGTTATCGAGCTGGCCGCGGATTCGTCCTCTTCGTCCGGCCGGATAGATTTCGAGTACGGGCGCGATATACTCTTTTTCCGGGACCGGATGCTCGACTACCACCCGAACGGGCTCGAGTTCGTTGTTGAGTTTTCCGGCGGGGACGACATTCGCCGTACGTATTACTCGATCGGTGGCGGCTTCGTGGTGGAAGAGGGCGATGAAGGACAATCGCGGGAAACGGTCGAGCTTCCCTTCCCGATCGATACCGCCGAGGCACTGCTGGGCCACTGTCGGAATGGGGGTGTATCGTGCTCTCAGATCGTGCGGGCGAACATGGTTGCCTGGCACGGCGAGCGGCGGCTGCGGGAGGGGTTGAAGCGGATCGCCGAGACCATGGTCGAATGCGTTTGGCACGGAATTCGGGCGACCGATTCGCTGCCCGG
Source organism: Spirochaetaceae bacterium (assembly GCA_003552745.1). Classification (GTDB taxonomy): domain Bacteria; phylum Spirochaetota; class Spirochaetia; order DSM-27196; family SKKC01; genus SLAN01. The sequence continues at coordinate 9,942 of PUOG01000358.1, read as the reverse complement.
TGGGCTCGGCGTCCACCGGAGAGCGCCGCGAATCGGACGAGCGCTGCTCGGCGACGTACTCCCAGCTTCTCCGCAGGAGCTGGTGGAGGCGGTCAGTCGGCAGGCGCGCCGAGTCAGCGAGGCCGGTGGCGGATTCGAGCAGGTCACCCGCTGGGTGAGCTGTTTCGCACTCGCGGTCAACGAACAGAATGCGGGGTTCGGACGGGTAGTGACTGCTCCGACGAACGGAGCGGCGGGTGTCGTTCCGGCGGTCCTCCTGTACTACCGCTGCTTCGTCGCCGGCGCCGATTGGGACGGTGTCGAGCGCTTTCTCCTCGTCGCGGCCGACGTAGGAAGCTTGTTCAAGAAAGGTGCGACGATAAGCGCCGCGATGGGCGGGTGTCAGGCGGAGATCGGTGTCAGCTCGGCGATGGCGGCCGCGGCCCTGGCGGAGGTCTGCGGTGGAACGCCGGAGCAGGTCATGCAGGCCGCCGAAATAGCGATGGAACACCATCTCGGATTGACCTGCGATCCGGTAGGAGGACTCGTGCAGATCCCGTGTATCGAGCGAAATACGATGGGAGCCATAAAGGCGATTACGGCTGTGAATATCGCGCTGGCCGGCGACCCTGCCGAGGCAATTGTGAGTCTCGATCGAGTGATCGACACGATGTGGGATACGGCGCTCGATATGAACTCGCGGTACAAGGAAACCGGCGAAGGCGGCCTCGCCACACATATCCCGATTAACGTCATAGAGTGTTAAATTCAGGTAGTACCATGCAGCACACAACCGAACGTAGTTTTTTCCGGCCCGGGAACGCGGGCACACATATCCTTCACATCGTGTTTGCCGTTGTCGCGCTTGCATTGATCGTGGCGGGTTGCGAGCGTTTCTTCGCACAGGAGGACGAAGCGGAGGATGTCGAGCCCGTAGTCGAGACGCCCGCATCCGGGGCCGCATTCGAGGAACCGTTTCTGCGCTTTGCCTTCGGGACGATCGAGCTCGAACGCGACCAGGAGCGACTCTTGTTCGACGTCGGCGAGCGTGCCGCCTCGGGTGATATAGTCCGTGTGCCGGCGGGTGCCGTTGCCGAACTCCAGTATGCCGACGCAGCTCTCCTGCGAATCGATGGACCGGCGAGTGCTGAAGTACACACGCGCGAGGCGCGGGACGGTCGACCGGGCCTCGAACTGCGCCTGATCGACGGCAGCGTGATCGTACGACGTGACCCGGAGAAGACGGCTCGATTCGTCAGGGTGATTACCGATAGCGGAGTGGTGAACACCGAGGCCACGGGCTACATGGTATCGCGCGAGGAAACCGGCGAAACACTCGTGAGCGTTGCCACAGGGCGGGTCCGCGTACTGCCGAGCGGGATCGATCCCGAGGAGCTTTCGGATCTCACGGATGTGGAGGAGCTCCTTACAATAATCGAGGAGATTTCCGAGACGTCGGTATTCGTCGATGCCGACGGTGAGGTCGTCATTCGTCCGGAGGATGTGGAGACGACGACCGAGATCCTCCGGGATATGCGGGATGAGCTCGCCCGAACAGGTACCACCGAGCGTCCCGATCCGGAGAAGATTGAGACAATCAGTGCGCTGCTTCGATACGCCCGTGGACGCATAAGCGCGACACTTCCGGAAGTACGCAGCGCTGATCCAGGCAGAATCTCCGGCGTGCGGGAACTCGCCGAGCGGCCGTTGCTCAGCGTCGACGAACGTTCTCCCGATCCGCCCGGAAGTGCGCTATCGCGCCTGCGTGTTGTGACCGATCCGCCGGATGCTGAGGTGCTTCTCGATGGATTGGCGATTGGATCGGAGATATTCTCCTCTCTCTTCGAGCCCGGGGAGACGGTCACGCTGACTATACGCAGACGCGGCTATGAGACCGAAGAGGTTGAAGTGACGTTCGAGCCGGAGCTCGACAAAGAAATATCGGTGGAGTTGAGCCGGCTCGAGCCGACGATCGGCGACGAGGCAATTGTGCAGGCGATCCGGGACGGTGATGCACAGGTCGTTGAAGAGTACCTGCGCACCGGTGGCGATCCGAACGCTACCGTAGCCGGTGAGTATGACGTGCTCTCGATTGCGTTCGGTGCCGGACTACCTATCGACGAGCTCATGGCCGCATTTGATCCTGATTTGGAGATTGTCGAGCTGCTGCTCGATGCCGGTGCCGACCCGGACACGGTATTCGGTTCCGCCGATGCACCCGATTCGACGTTGACTCCCCTGTCGAGCGTTATCCTTTCCGGGCTGTTTCGCGACAGTGTCGACTACCAGATTATCGATCTACTTCTCAGCGCCGGCGCAACGCCCGATATCGTGATGGAGACCGGCGAGATGCGTGTAACCGCGCTCGCGTTGCCGATCATCATCGGCATAGAAAACGGACGGGTGGAAACTGAGCTCGTCGAACGTCTTCTCGAGGCAGGAAGCGATGCGTCTATCACTGTGGTTTACGAAGGTCGTCTGCTGAGCCCGCTGGCGACCGCTCTCGCCCTCGGTGCCGATCATGGGTACGATCCCGCGGATGTGGTCCGTTTACTCGCGGACGCCGGGGCGCGTGTCGAGCAGCGTGTACGGATCGATGGAACGATCTGGACTCCGTTGCGGTTCGCTGAGAGCGCCGGTCTTCGGGAGTCGGCGGAGGTGCTGAGGGATTTCGGTGCGTAGGAGTGCGAGGGCCGGGTTCGACCTGCCCTCGCACGCTCTGGGTTTACGGTTGAGATCAGCCGCGGTCAGTCGCGGATAATCTCGCCATCCTCCCAGACGCCGTCTCGAGCTTCGTCGTCGAGAGTCGGAATCCGGAACTGCATTCCAGGATGGATCAGGTCAGGATTGTCCGGATCGTGAAGGATATCGCGGTTGGCTTCATACAGCCTCGGCCATTCCCACGGGTCATTATAGACGAAATCGTACTCGGCTATTCGCCAGAAACTATCGCGCCGCTCCGGAATGAGTCGCACGACGTAGTATTCGGGAAGCTCGGCCTCCGGCTGCGGTTCCTCCGCCTCCTCCTCTTTGGCCTCTGCCAACCGGCGAGCAATGTCGCGTAGCTCAGCAACGATGTCGTCGTCGAGCACATCGAGGACTGCGAGAAACGACTCCCGCGAATCGACGTACTCCTCATCATCGTAGAGCGATTGCCCTTCATCGAAGAGCGCTACGCCCTCCTCGTACTCGTCGGGAAAGTGAGTTTCCGCGTCGAAACCATCCACAAGATCGAGGCGACGTTGTGCCAGGGTCCGCGCATTCGCGGCTCGAAAACCGTCGCGGCGCCGTTCGGCGACTTCTCGAGCGAGTTCGATGTACCGATCGGCCTCATCCGCGAGCTCGATGGCGAGATCGTAGTCCCCTTCTTCGAACGCTTCCTCGGCTTCGGCCCTGAGTTCCTGCGCGCGACGGTACTCCTCGTTGTCCAACAGATTCTGTGCAAAAAGCGGTGCTGCCGCTACGAAGGCGGCGAGTCCTGCGATTATCGCTATTCGTAATACTTTCATGGTCGCCCCCTATAGTTCTTCCCGCTCTTCTTCGTCTTCTACTGCTTCCTCGAGTGCTCGTTCTTCCTCTTCGAGCTCGCGCTCGACCTCGGAGGCTTGTGTCTCGGCCTCGCTGAAACGTTCATCGAGCTGGTCGAGAGCGGCTCGTGCGTCATCGCGCTTTCGTTCGGCGGTCTGTCGGCTCGTGTTGAAGCGTTCTTCGGCATCGTCGAATGAGGCAATCGAGTCCTCGTATACGGCATCCTCCAGGAGCTCCTTCCCCTGAACAAACACTTCCTCGGCCGCTTCGAATTCGGAGGCAGCAGCGCGAGGCGCGCGTGCGTCAATAGCCGCCTGTTTCGCCGTTTCGGCCTCATCCTGCCGGGCCAGCGCATCCTCGTGTAGCCGTTCGGCGGTCTGCCGGCTTGAGTCGAAGCGTTCTTCGGCATCGGCGAACGATGCGTATGATTCCTCGTACGCCCCGGTTTCGCGCAACTCAATCGCCTGAGCGAGTACGTCCTCCGCGTCCTCGAACTCTGCCGCAACGGCGGTCGGTGCACGTGCATCTATGGCCGCCTGTCGCGCTCCTTCGACCTCACTCTGTCGGTCAACGAGCAGCGCTCCGAATCCTCGCTCGACGACTACATCAAAGTGGCCGATCGATTGCTCGTAATCTTCGAGTGCACCATCCGGGTCTTCGGTGCGCAGCGATTCACCGCGCTCGAACGCGGCGACCCCTAATGCGAACTCTTCTTCCTCGTACTCGTCGAGTCCGTATTCGGCGATAAGCGCCTGCAACTCCTGCGCCTGTGTTCGCAGCCGTTCAAGCTCTTCGGGTGCGACCTCGACCGGATCGTCCTCCGGGGGAGTGGCGCACGCCACGACAAACAGTAACAGCGTTGTAACGGCAAGCGCATATTTCAGTGCTTTCATTGGAAACCTTCCTTTCCTCTCTCGTGAGATCTCGCGTCTTCGGCCCCACCGGGACCCGATGTACCGGAAAATCGCTCCGGCACTTCGCTTTCATCTGACTCGCGTTCACAGGATACTACGATTATGCCGAAAACGGCAAAAGCCTATTTTCGAACGGAACGGCAATTGGGGGCATTTTTTTCTGCAGGAACGATTTACGGCGCACCGTCTTCCAGCTTTTCGCTGCGGCAATGCGGCAAACACACGCAGTTTGACGATGCAGGCGGTTTTCGACGTTGTGCGGTTTTGGATATAGTGGCCGGCGTGTCGAAGCGCAGCAAGAGCTACCAGCGCCAGGAAGTAGTCGATCTCGAATACGAGGGCCGAGGAATCATCAAGCCCGGCGGCGTAGTCGTATTCGTGGATGACGTATTGCCTGGTGAAATCGTCGACGTGCACGTTTATCGCTGGAAGAAGAGCTTCGGCTATGCGCGAGTGACACACCGGTACACCGACAGCCCCGACCGCATCGCACCGTTTTGCAGACACTTCGAACAGTGTGGTGGGTGTAAGTGGCAGTATCTACCCTACGAGCGGCAAGTCGACTGGAAGCAGACGTTTATCCGGCAGGCATACCGGTCCATAGCACCCGGCGTTCATCTGCCCGAAATTGAGCCGTTACTCGCCGCGCCGGCTGACAGACGGTATCGCAACAAACTCGACTTCAGTTTCTCCAATCGGCGGTGGCTTACGCCGGACGAGATCGCCGGTGGCGAGGTTTTCGATGATCGGAGTGCGCTCGGATTCCATGTGCGAGGTCATTTCGACAAGGTGCTCGAGATCGAGGAGTGTCATCTGCAGCCGGATCCGTCGAACGAGATCCGTAACGCGCTCGCGGAATTCGCACGGAACGAAGGGCTTTCATTTTTTGATCCGGTTTCGAACGAAGGCTTCCTGCGATCGCTGATTATCCGGACGACTCGCGAAGGCGAGGTCATGGTGATCGTGGTGTTCGGAGAAAGGAATGATGATGATGCCGCGCGTGTCGTCCGTTTCTTCACGGAACGCTTTCCGGCGATCACCTCGCTTTACACCGGCGTCAACGTCTCGAAGAACGATGCGATCGCAAACTGCACGCTCGAGCACCAGAGCGGTGCACTCCGGATACGCGAGAAGATCGACGGAGTCGACTTCCTCATCGGACCGACATCGTTCTTCCAGACCAATCCCGACCAAGCCGAGCGACTCTATCGCCTGGTCATTGACTGGGCGCAGCTCGACGGCTCGCAAGTCGTCTATGACATCTACTGTGGCACGGGGAGCATTTCGCTGTTGGCAGCCCGGCACGCCGCGTCGGTTTTCGGAGTGGAGTCTGTCGAGGAGGCCATATTCGGCGCACGGGAGAACGCAGAGCGCAACGGCATCGGCAACTGCACATTCGTGACCGGCGAAGCCGAAAAAGTACTCCGCGATGGCTTTCCCGGAGACGAGGCTCGCCCCGATCTCGTTATCGTCGATCCCCCGCGCGCCGGACTCCATCCTCGCGTCGTGGACACTCTGTTGTCCGAGCAACCGCCGCGCATAATCTATGTAAGCTGCAAACCGCCGACGCAGGCGCGCGATGTGGAACGGTTATCGCAGGCATACCGGGTGACCCGCATGCGCGGCGTGGATATGTTCCCGCAGACGTTTCACATAGAGTGCGTCGTCGAGCTTACGCGCACGGAGTAGGCGACTGCCGCGATGCCGAAGCGACATGTTGCACCGGGGCTGCACGGTGCAGCGGCTATCATACCGACATATACAAGTACACACTGAGCACGGCAAAAAAGCCGGTCAGCATCAGCGCGATATTCGGAAAGTCGAAACGGATCTCGCGAATCGTGCGAAGAAAAGATGCCCTGCGAAGCACGAAGTAGTACACGGCGGCGGCCACGGCAACGGTCGCACCGAAGGCGACGAACTTGTCGAGGTAGTATGCGCCTTCCACGGTGACGTCGACGGCGAAGAGATAGTTGACGATCGGGCGCGCGGCAATACCCATAGCTATGCAGAGCCCGGCCATGACGATAGAAGAGCCCGCCACAAACGGATCCCGAGGTACCGATCGCTCACCACGTGCCCCGAACAGAATCGTCGAGTACTTCGCGAAAATGAGCGTCGTACCGAGGTTTATTACGTAGATCAGTATCTCGTGTGCGCCGTCGAAACCAACCTGGATGAGATACTTCGAGATCGATCCGTTGAAGAAAGGGGTGCCGATGATTCCGAGGATCGCGAGCACGGTTGCAGTTCCCACGATCGGCATTCGGGCGAAGACACCGCCAATCTTGTTAATGTCTTTCGTTCCGTACTCTTTGGCGATTGCACCGGCCGTAAGGAAGAGCACGGCCTTGAACACTCCGTGGTTGAGTATGTGGTAGACGCCACCCCAGTACGCCTCGTAGGATCCGCTGTTCAGGCCGACCATGATGAGTCCGATCTGGCTCACGGTCGAATAGGCGAGAATGAGCTTCAGGTCGCGCTGTGTAAGGGCTAAGAGAAAACCGAGAATCGCCGTTACTGCTCCGACGACGAGGAAGAACTCGTCGGCGAGAATCGCCGCGGCGAAAATGTCACGCAGGCGGATAAACATATATATGCCGACCTTCACGAGAAGACCGGAAAGCGCAGCGGAAATGATACTCGGTGCGCTCGGGGTGCCGTGGGCATGCGGAAGCCAGCTCGAAAGCGGCATGATCGCCGCCTTTAGTCCCACCGCGGTCATAAGCAGCGCGTACGGCATAACGAGTGCGCGCGCATCGGAGATCATGCCGACACGCGTGGTCATAGCCTGGAAATTCAACACGCCAAGGCTGCGATAGACGAACCCGACTCCGAGCAGAAAGAACGACATTGCCGCCAGATTTATCAGCAGGTAGAGCGTACCGTCGTACAGCGCCTGTTTCCCGCGCTTCCACATGATCAGGACGCTGATGATGATGGTCATCACCTCTATCATCACGTAGATGTTGAAGATATCCTGTGAAAGAAAGACACTCAGCGTGACACCCTGGATGACCAGGAAGAGGAACTGGAACATATTATCGGTGTACTGTTTCCGAAAGCTGAAGACGATCAGGAAGAGGTAGATGAGCGTCGTAAAGAGCACCATTGCGCTTCCCAGCAGATCGGCGCGCAAGGCGATTCCGACGTCCGGGGCCCAACCACCGACTTGCTGCAACACGGTTCCGGTCGACCGCACGTCGACTACGAGTGAGACCGCCATCCCCAGCAACACGAGCTGGGAAGCAAGCAGGACGTACTTGAACCAGATCCGCGGGAGAAAGTACCCGACCGTCGCGACAAAGACGGGACCGATCACGAAAAGGTACAACGGCATTACCGGCTCTCTATCCTCTTGATGATCTTGCTCCAGTCGGAGGTTCCGTGCTTGCGGAAAAGGCTGATGAATATCGTCAAGCTCACCGCGGAAACCGAAATGCCGATGACGATCGCGGTGATCATGAGCGCCTGCGGGAGCGGGTCGGCCATGCGCAGAAAATCAGCTTCACCGACAGGCGGTACATCCCCCGCACGTACATTCACCGTTATCAGAAAGAGAATCGCTCCGACATCCATGACGTTAATCGAGATGATTGTCTTGACGATGTTGCGTTGGGTCACGATGCCGAAGACACCAATGAAGAAGATCAGCAGGCTGATTGTCTGGCCGTTAATGATCTCCGGGCCAATCGGAATGTCGATCATTTCTCTATCGCCCCTCGTAGAAGCCGAAGCGGAAGACGACGATCGTCAAGCCGAACGCCACCTTCAATCCGATAACGATATTCATAAAGATGAGATACGGCTCACGCAGCGCCTCAAAGCGGTACTGGAGTCCGGCGAAGACGAAGAGGCCGGGAATGAGAAGAATAATCGCGAAGAGCGCCTTCTCCAGATTGTGGCTCCAGTGCACGTCGAGATCGTTCTCCGGCAATACGATGAAGCGGGCAAGAAAGAGGGTCGCGAGAATCGCGCCGCCCTGAAATCCGCCGCCCGGCGTGTTGTGACCGTTCAGTATGATATAGACGGCAAAGACGATAATAAACGGATAGAGCAAGCCGCTCATGATGCTGATAATCTCGCTGCGGGTACCGGAAATGTCGACCTTCAACCGTGTCCCCCCACCCTAAAGAAGTGAAGCATCGCGATTATACTCACGAGCAGTATCAGTGCCTCGAATACGGTGTCGTACATGCGATAGTTCAGATAGATGGCTGCCACCGCGTTCCGTGCTCCGGTGTCTTCAATGAAATTGTCAATGTAGTACGCGCTTACTTCCGAGTCGTGTCCGTCCGGATGTGCGATATAGACAAAGAGCACGAACCCGAACAGAAGCAGAACCAGAAGCGAGACGAGAATATGCCTCATCATACGACGACCTCTTCCTGTTCCGGATTCTCACCGAAACGCTCAACTTTGATGCTCAGGTCCTCGTAGCGGAGAATGAGCAACATCTCGAGCTCGTCGACGACGAAATTCTCCTGATTGCCGTAGACGGTTATCTGCTCTCCCTCTTGACGGATAATCAGGTCGAACTGCCCCGTTTCCAACAGTTCGTCGACCGAGTCAGGCGTGAAGACGAGCTGTGGCTCGAGCTCCCGGTTAAGACAGAACTCTTCCACCTCGCCAAGAAAGTGCTCGTGTCTGGTGCCCTCGACGATCGTGCGGTCGGTCACGTCGGTGAACGAGTCGCTCGTGAACGCAATGTTGTATACCTTGTAGCGCTTGAGCGCGGTCAGATAGAGCAACGTGATGAGACCGCTGCCGATCACCGCCTCGGCGATCGCGACATCCGGTGCCTGATAGTAGAGGTAGAGAAACGAACAGACCAGCGAGAATATGCCGAAAAAGACGACCGCTACGCGAAGTATCTCCGCCCTGATCGCCAGCAACGCGAGAAGGACGAGCGAAATCAGAAGGATCAACTCAACCACGGCCGAAATCCTTTCGAATCTTGTAGCCGCTCTGGAACGCCGAATGGGCGAGGCCGGTGGTCGCCAGCGGCGAAGTCAGCAGATCGAAAAGGAGGATGATCGTGAGTTTCAGGACGACGATCCACGAGCCGCTCAACAACATCATTCCGAAGATCAAGGTGATAAAGCCCATCGTGTCGATCTTGCTCGTAATAACGACGCGCGCGTAGAAGCTTTTATACGCAAGGACGCTGTAGAGTCCGATCAGGCTGAACACGAGCCCGAGCGAGACGAGAATCTGGCCGGCGATTGTCAGAATCATACCTGTCCCTTTCCCTCTATAAAGCGTGAAATGAGCACACTCGCGATAAAACCGAGCAGACTGTAGACAATGGCAACATCGAGTAGAAAGGTCCGATCGACGAGGAACGCGAACACGACGATTGCCATGACCAGCTTTGCGGTAACCAGGTTCAGGCCGAGCACGCGGTCCCACACGGTGGGCCCGACGAAGACACGCACGAGGCTGCCGATGAGGAGGAGCGCGATTACCACGAGCGTGATCACCAGAAAGGTCATCGCCTCTCGTCCTTTAACAGAAGGCG
>PUOG01000253.1 GCA_003552745.1 Spirochaetaceae bacterium | reverse complement strand
GCTGGCTCATAGTAACGCTGTACACTCTCGGCGATTTCGGCGCCGTTGCGCTCATGCGCTACGAGGTGTTCAGCTACGTCATCTACACGCAGTACGTTGGAGCATTCGATCGCGTCTACGCTTCGGCGCTCGCGCTCATGCTTCTGCTTTTGACCGCCGTTCCGGTCGTGCTGGAGGCGCGGCTATTGCGGTCGGGACGCTTTGCCCGTGTCGGGTCGGGCGTCGCCCGGCGGGCACACCTGATCCGCCCCGGCTTCTGGAACCTGCCGGCGTGGAGTTTCCTCATCGTCGTCTTCGGCGCGAGCCTCGGGCTGCCGGTTCTAACCCTGGTCTACTGGATGGTGCTTCGTTCGCCGATCCCGCAGCTTCCTGCCGTGGCATCGGCATTCATCAACAGCGCACGGGCAGCCGCTCCGGCGGCGCTACTCGCGGTGATCGTCGCGATTCCGATCGCCTACCTTCGGGTTCGCTTCCCCTCGCGCACGTCGTTTCTTGCCGAGCGCACAGCGTACATCGGCTATGCCATACCGCCGCTCGCCCTTGCCCTCGCGATGGTGTTCTTCTCGCTTCGTGCCGCGCCCTTTCTTTACCAGCGCCTGCCGCTTCTGATTATCGCGTATACGCTGAACTTCCTCGCCCTCGCCATCGGTCCGATCCGAAGCTCCCTGCTCAAGACGCCGCGGCGTATCGAGGAGGCGGCACGGAGTCTCGGATTCGGCCCGGTCCGTTCCTTTTTCGCGACCGTGCTCCCTTCGATGCGCGACGGGATCGTCGGTGCGCTCTTGCTGGTATTCGTCATGGCGATGAAAGAGTTGCCGATGGCGGCCTTGCTCTCACCGACCGGATTCACGACATTGAGTGTAGCGGTTTTCACGCGTACCTCCGAGGCGATGGCTGCACAGGCGGCCCCATACGCGGCAGCGATCGTGCTGTTTTCGAGCATGTTCGTCGGTCTTGTGCTCCGGTACGAAGGCCGAGGACAATAGGGTAAAGCTATGTATCATCTTGAAGTGTGCAACATAAGCAAGCGATTCGAGCCGGGCGATCATCCGGCCGTGCAGGACGCGTCGTTCCGGGTTGAGCGGGGCGAGATTTTCGGTCTTCTCGGACCGAGCGGATGTGGAAAGACGACCGCTCTGCGTATCATAGCGGGATTCGAACGCCCCGATGCCGGCGACATCGTGCTCGACCGGAAGGTCGTCAACTCCATGCCTCCGGAGAAACGAAAGGTTGGTTTCGTTTTCCAGGACTACGCGCTCTTTCCGAATCGAAGCGTGGCCGGCAACGTCTCCTTCGCCCTTCATTCTCTTCCGCGAGCGGCCCGGCGTACACGCACCGAGGAATTACTCGAGATGGTCGGGCTGTTGCGTGAACGCGATCGAATGCCGGATGAGCTTTCAGGAGGACAACAGCAGCGGGTCGCTTTGGCGCGCGCGCTCGCGGCCGAGCCGGAGATCATCCTCATGGATGAGCCGTTCTCGAATCTCGACGCCGCGCTTCGCGACGTTACCCGCCGTGACGTGCGCTCGCTGTTGAAGCGGGCCGGGGTGAGCGCCGTTCTCGTGACCCACGATCAGGAAGAGGCGTTGTCGTTCTGCGACACGATCGGTGTCATGCAGAAAGGAGCGATCGAACAGATCGGTACTCCGGAAGAGATATACATGCGGCCGCAGACGGCATTCGTAGCGCAGTTCCTCGGACGGGCGAACCTCCTGCGAGGCGTCGGCAGCGGCGAACATGCGGAGACCGAGCTCGGCTCGATTCCGATCATTCCGTACGCCGAGGGTCCCGTGCTCGTTTCGTTGCGCCCTGAGCATCTCGCTCTATCGAAGAACGGAGCGGGCAACGCGGTCATCGTTTCGAGAGAATTCCGGGGCCATGACCTGACCTATCGGGTGCGTGTGGGCGAGCGTGACTATCTCGCGCACACCGACTATGTCTACGACTTCACTCCCGGCGACACCGTGACGCTGGTTGCCCGCGAGCCCGGCGTGGTGCTTCGTGAAACAGGGCTCTGCCGCAGGGCCAGCTACGACCGGACCTCGATCCGCGGCTGGAGCGAGCTCTCGCAACCGGCTCACTCGCCGCTTACCGAATCCTCGCCGGTAGGCCGGGAGGCGTCCGGCAGCTGAGCCTCGGGTTCCACCGGATCCACATGCACCGTCGGCTCGACTCCCATTCGGTCGCGGAGCGCCTGCTCGAAACGGTCGACCACATCGTGGGCATCGGAGACGCTCATATCACCGTCGATCTCAACGTGACAGGTCAGCTCGGTATGGTCACCGTAGCGGTGGATGTGGATATGGTGGACGTTGTTGAGCGCGGCGCTCGTCAATCGTGCGATATCGTGAACGTGATCGATCGACCGGTCGGATGGCGACTCGCCGAGCAGGGGACGCGAGCAGTTCCACACCGTTCTCCATGCGCCGTAGAAGAGAAACATCGCTACGACGAAGCCGAGAATTGCATCGGTCAACGCATACTGTTCGGCAAAGATGATTCCGACGAGAATCGCGAGTGAGCTCAACGCGTCGCTGCGATGGTGCCATCCGTCGGCGCGCATGGCGTGCGATCCACTCTTTCTCGCAGCGTAGAACGCGTACTGGGCGAGGAGCTCCTTGCCGAGCAGCGATGCGATTGTTGCAACGAGGCCGATCGTGCCGTAGCTCACCGGTGTTGACGCTGTGAGCCGTTCGGCGCTCTCGATTACGAACGAGACACCGATCCAGCCGAGAATCGCTCCGATCGACACTCCGACGATGAGATCGGCGCGCCCGTGTCCGAACGGATGATCACCGTCGGCCGGCCGTTGCGACGTCCGATGGCCGAACAGCACCATGATCGATGAAATCGAATCCGAGAGCGTGTGCCACGCATCGGCGGTCAGGGCGACCGAGCCGGTGATCATTCCGGCCCCGTATTTCAACGCGAAGAGCGCTATATTGGTGATGATGGAGATCCAGCCGCTGCGTTTAAGCAGTACTCCGTGTGTCCTACTCATCGAAGGGAGCGCTACTGTAGCACGAGTGCGAAGCGACTCACAACGCCGGGACACCTGCAGCGGCCGGGAGGTAGGCGCTTCATGCGATTCTGTACTATCGTAGATTGTGTGAACGGAAACGGGCATGTTTACTACTTGAAGCAGCAGAACGTGCTCATTCTGTTCGCCGAAGGACATATTCAGGCGTTAACCGCCTACTCGATGTTCGAGCACGTCACCGAAGTGGTGACGCAGAACGACATAAATGAGGTCTTTCTCGATCTCTCCCAGGCGGAGTACATCGACAGCACCACCATCGGTACGCTGTTGAAACTCAACCGCTACATGACGGAGCAGGACGGGAAGGCGTGGTTCTGTAATCCTTCCGAGAACGTGAGCCACGTGCTGAAAACGTGTCATCTGTACGGATACCTTCCGATCGTTTTCGAGTCGTCGATGAAAGAGTTGCGCACCGACGTGCTCGATCACGTTCCGCTTCAGAGAAAGGATCTGCTGACCGACGATTATGTGCTCGAGGCACATAAGGACATCGTGGAGGCGTCGCCCCAGGTCCGGCCGAGATTCGAGGCGCTTCTCGACGTATTGGAGAAGCGGGTACACGGTGACTCGCAATAGCGTCGGGCCTCTCACATCAACACAAGCGCGACGAGATAGCCTGCGTAGCCGACGAGCAGGGTCACTCCCTCCAGCCGCTGAAGCCGTCCGGAACCAACCGGCGTAATGGCGAAGAATAGCAATACGATGCTCGCAATGAGGTAAACGGCGAGATCGAGCGTCGCCCCTGCGGGTACCTGCACCGGCGTGATGATCGACGACAATCCGAGGATCAGCGTTACGTTTACGATACACGAGCCGACCGCGTTTCCGATCGCCAGGTCGACCTGTCTGCGGAACAGCGCCATCAACGACGTGGCAATCTCCGGAAGCGACGTTCCGATCGCCACGACCGTCAACGCGATGACCCGTTGTGGGACTCCGAGAAGCTCCGCGAGCTCGACCGCCGAATCCACGACAAGGTTCCCACCGTAGAGCAGCATCGCGAGCCCACCGATTATCGCGGCGATGGCCAGAGCCGGGTTCAGTCCGAGATGCTTCGGTTCCTCTACGATCTCGGGTGTTCTGCGCCCGGAGATGATCGTGTAACCGAGAAATGCAGCGAAGCACACGAGCAGGAAAATGCCGGCCGCCGTTCCGATCGCTCCGTTCACTGCGATCACGATCAGCGCAACGGCCCCGGCGACGCACATCGGAATCTCATAGCGCACAGTCGTACTTCCGACCGCAAGACTGCGGACGACCGCCGTCAGCCCGAGAACCGCCAGAAGATTGAAAATGTTGCTGCCGAGGACGTTCCCGAACGTTACTTCGGTCGCTCCACGCACCGCTGCGATTGCGTTCACCACGATCTCCGGCGAAGCAGTGCCGATCGAAACAACCGTCAACCCGATGGTGAGCGTCCGTACGCCGAGACGGTGCGCGATCGAGGAAGCCCCGTCGACGAGCAGATAGGAGCCGGTGACGATCAGCGCAATTCCCAGCGCGAAGAGCGCACCGGTGACGATCACTGAGAGCCCTCAAGCGGTATCTCCACGCCGGCGTTGAGCGTTAACACGTTGGCGTACAGGCGCGGCCACGCCGATGAGTCGAAGTAACGGGTGAGCGAGCGTTCGTAGTGGATTCCAGCGAGAGCGGTAATCGGGCCGACGGGGAATCGTACTCCGGCCTCTCCGGAGACGTGGAGCACGATCGAGCGTTCGGCCGGAATGCGGCGTACAATCGAGACTTCATCCGAGTTTTCCCTCGGAACGAATCGCGAGAAGGGGAACGAACCGATCGCACCGAGCGAGAGATACGGTTCTACCGGTTCGATCGGGATCCGGAGTTCCGCCTGCGCCCCCGGACCGCCGCTCCACCAGGAAAGCGAACCGTCATACTCGTACGTTTCACCGTCGAGATCGTCAACGTACTCGTATCGTGAAGACGCTCTCAGCGTTGAAAACGAAAGCCGCACCGCGAGCCACGGCAGGAAGCGGTAGCCGGCGTGGAGCGCGGCGCGCGCACCGAGGGCAGGGTATTCCTCCGCGTCGTCGATGGCGAGATCGTCTCGCCAGTCGGCCCCGCTGAGAAGTGAGACTCCGGCACCGCCGATGGCCCCGAATCGCCACTGAGCGTGTGCCGGAGGAACACCTATCGCCAGGAGCAGAAGAGTGACGAGTACAAAGGTCGCCGAAGGCCGGAGACGACCGATGCGCGTCGCGCCGGCGGAGCATTTCGCCGGTTCGCGTTCGGACTGCTGCATGGCGATGAGTGTACGATTCGCGACCGGGAATTTCCAGCCGGCATCGATAACGGAGGGTTGGTCAATCGGTGATCTCGATACAACCCTCTTCGCCACCGGCCTCGAGACAGCCGAGCTGCCACCGGTGACCGGCCCGAGCAAGGAGCTCGTCTGCTTCGGCCGGTCCCCAACTGCCGCGGTCGTAATAGGTGAGCGGCAACGGTCGCTCTTCTTCCGGCAGCGACTCGCTATCCGAAGACTCCCAACGCCTCAGAATCGGGTCGATGATGTCCCACGAGAACCGGATATCGTCGCTGCGCGCGAAGAGCGAAGCGTCACCGTTGATCGCGTCGAGCAGCAGCCGCTCATACGCGTCGGGTATGGGGTTGTCGGGGAATGAACGCCGATAATCGAAGCTCATGTCGACTGAGCGCGAAGCGCCGCCTCCGTCGGGAACTTTCACCTGGTATTTTACGTGTGTGCCTTCGCGGGGCTGGATACAGATCGATATCGTGTTCGAGGTGTACCCTTCGGAGGCGTCGAGATCGAAAAGAGTACCCGGCGGTGCCTGGAAACGGATTATGATTTCGCTCGTTTTGCTGCACAGCGCCTTACCTGAGCGAAGGTAGAACGGGACTCCGTGCCAGCGCCACGTATTCACGTAGAGCTTCATTGCTGCGTATGTCGGTGTCGTCGAGTCGGGAGCCACCCGGTCGGCGTCGACATATCCGCGGTACTGAGCCCGTATCGCGTCCTTCGGATGCACCGGCTGAACCGCGCTGAGCACTTTCGCTTTCTCGTTACGGACATCGTCGGCTTTCAGCGAGGCCGGCGGTTCCATCGCCGTGAGCGCGAGTAACTGCAGAAGGTGATTCTGAAACATATCTCGCAGCACACCGGAGGTATCGTAGTATCCTGCGCGGGTACCGACATCTACGGTCTCGGCGACCGTGATCTGCACGTTCTCGACATAGCGCCTGTTCCAGATCGGCTCGAATATGGTGTTCGCGAAGCGCAGGAAGAGCAGATTCTGCGCCGTTTCCTTGCCGAGATAGTGATCGATGCGGAATACCTGATGCTCGGCAAATGCCGAATGAACGGCGTCGTCGAGCGCACGAGCGGACTCGCCGTCACGGCCGAACGGCTTCTCGATGACGATTCGACGCTCGGCGTGAAGCTCTTCGGTCATCCCGTGCGCATGCAGCTCGGTACATATCGTGGTGTATAGCTCGGGCATGGTGGCAAGGTAGTACAGTCTCGCCTCGTCGCCCTTTTCCACCTCGTCGAGATAGCGCGCCAGTGAATCAAAGGCCTCGGACGAGTCGAGGTCGCCTGTGTGATAGTGAAGCAGTCTCGAAAACTCGCTCCATGTGTCATCCGAGAAGGTCTCCCCCGAGAACTCGATGGCACCACTTTTCGCCTGATCGATGAAGTATTCGTCACTCCACTCGCGCCGTGCGAAGCCGATCACCCGTTTGACGTGGTCCAGTCTGCCCTTGCGAAAGTTGTTGTAGAGCGCGGGAATCAGCTTTCGACGGGTCAGATCGCCGGTTGCGCCGAAAATCACGACGGTCACCGAGGTCCGATCGTCACGACCGCTGTCTTCAGAACTCAGACTCATGCTCCACCTCGTATTCGATCGCTTCCAGGAGTACGGGGCCGATCACCGTTACCCGGTCGTGGAGCCGGTCCCCGATCTGCTCGCGATACTCCGTCAGTTCGGACAACGCGGCAAGACGACCCTCGGCGGCCTCGAGGTCACCCCGGAACAGCTCGTAGAGAAAGGCGGCAAATCCGGCTTCGACGCGAAGCCACGGCTCCTCGGATCTATCGGAGAACACGGAGTCAACGAGCCGCGGTACGTACGAGACATCGATCGCCGAGTTTCGATCGAGAATGCGATACGCCAACCGAATGCGCTCCCGCGCCGCGGACGGGAATGGACGTGCATCGAGCCGGCGTACGTCGAAGCTATCGAGAAGGCTCTCGGAGGCCTCCTCCTCGTACACCACTACCTCTTCTTCATCGCTCTCCCGGTCGCCGCGCTCCGGGTTGGTCGCTCCGTCGCCGGTACCGTCCGGGCGTCCAGCTTCCGTCCGGGTCACCCTGGTCGAACGAGCTGTGGTGATCGGAACCACCGAGCCTTCGACACTCCGTACCGACCCCGTCGAATCGACCGGATAGATCCAGGAGATGTTCACCGTCATGTCGACGAACCGACCCTGCACGCGCGCCGCTGTACCGTCGGCCCCGGCGAGCGCGCTCGACTGGTAGAGCAATGTGTGCACCGCTTCGCCGGCGACATCGCCGCCGACCGTCGATCCTCCGATTGCGAGCAGGATGTAGAGCGGCTCACCCGACTGAAAATAGTGTCCAATCACGACGGCTCGAAATGCACCGTCCGGACCGGTCGGTACATTCTTGAAAAGCGCACCGTAGAAGTCCCGACGCTGGTCGGCGGTCATTACCTCGACCAGGTCGAATGTCTCGAGCATCGATGCGAAGATTGTCGCACGGGCATAGGGGGTAAGCTCGAGCGGGGCGTCGGTCTCGAACCCGCCGGCACGGATTACGCCGACGTCATATCGACCGAGACGGCTTGGATCGAATACCTCTTCGGCTTCCTCGCGAGTCACCTCACGCTCGTCATCGGGACGTTCGTAGGTGACATCCCGCGACGGCTCCGGTCGTGGCCGCAGCGCGGCACAACCGGTAAAGAACACGAAGAGGCACACGATGATGACAAGCTGTTTCATGACTCGTCGGACTTGGGGCCCACCGTGTAGTCGGTATAGATCGTTTCGGTACGCACGGTACCTGCATGGAGATTCATCGCGCGGAAGCGCCTCTTGAGAAACTCACGGATCGGAGCACGAGTCAGCGGAATGAGCAGGAGGAACCCGAGCACGTCGGTAATGACGCCGGGAGTAAGTAGCGTGACACCGGAGACCAACAGAAGAACCGCGTCGATAAGATCGTTGGCCGGGAATCGTCCCGATTGCATCTCCCGATTTATGCGCGCCCACACCGAGAATCCCTGACGACGTGCGAGCGCGGCACCCAACGTACCGGTCAACACGACGAGGAGCACCGTCGGCAACGCTCCAATCGACTGCCCGATCAGAATAAGCAGGTAGAGCTCGATAAGCGGTACGAGAGTGAACAGCAGGAGCAACTTCCCGAACATACGAAAAGTGTAGCACAGAAAGAGGGCGGTCGCCTACTCGAGTTCCTCGCCGGTGCAAAGTCGAGCCTCGTGGTACCACGACAACAGGAGCAACAACCCGCCGCTTCGGACCACAGCGGCGACGATGCGAGCGGCTTCGAGTGCGATCGGATTCTCCGGCGTGATTCCGGTGACAAGCGGTTCGACAACGTAGAAAATGTGAGCGGCGAGTACGAGGAGAAAGACGTGGAAACGGCGTTCGCGAAACAGTATTCGCCCTCTTCGGAACGCGTCCCGGACGCCTTCGTTGTGCTGAACGATCGCTTCGAGACCGGGAGCGCAGGCACTTCGAGTCACGGCGACCACGACCCCGACTACCACCGGTGCTACAAGACCGGAGAAGAGCATCTCGCCGTCGACGCGAGTCGCAGGAAGTATCATCAATCCAAGCAGAAAGAGCGCGACACCGCCAACAATCACGATGACGATCCAGATACGAGCCATGCCGAGCACGAAACGGCCGAGCAGGCGGACAAGGTCCGAACGGGTCGAAAGTGGTGCAACCGCTATCCCGGACGCCTCGTCCTCCGCAGCCGCGTGCACGAAACTCGCGAACCCGACGCGGAGCGCCGTGGCGGTAACCAACCAGACTATTGCTGTTGCCAAGAGCTGAGCCGAAAACGCACCGACCGGCGGCGCCGGCGCCGTCCCGGCCGCCCCGGGGAGCGGGACCAGGAGAGGATTCGGGAGGACCCACCAACCCACCGTGACCACGGCAGTCAACAGCGGATTCGCACGTACGAACCGCGAGCAGCGATGGATGATCCGCTGCCAGGAGAAGGTAGGATCGTTGAATATCTCGTTCAGTGTGTTCGACATGCCGGTTTCCGCCGCGCAGACGGTTATACGAGCTTCTTCAACTCGTCGACCTTGTCCAGCTGTTCCCACGGAAATGCGTGGCGGCCGAAGTGCCCGTAGGCGGCCGTTCGCAGAAAGATGGGACGCTTCAAGTCGAGGCTTCGGATAACGCCGGCCGGAGTAAGGTCGAACGTTCGTTCCACCGCCTGTTCGATACGTTCTTCGGGCACCTCACCGGTGCCGAAAGTCTCCACCATGACACTAACCGGGAACGGAACGCCGATCGCGTAAGCGAGCTGCACCTCGCATCGACGTGCGATTCCCGCGCCCACTATGTTCTTGGCAACATACCGCGCCATGTACGCAGCCGAACGGTCGACCTTACTCGGATCTTTCCCGCTGAACGCTCCGCCGCCGTGTCGGCCCATACCTCCGTAGGTGTCGACGATAATCTTCCTTCCGGTGAGCCCGGTATCTCCGTGCGGGCCGCCGATCACGAATCGGCCGGTCGGATTCACATAGAACTTCGTCTGAGAATCGAGCAATCCGGTCGGCTCGAGTATCGGCCGGATAAGCTTCTCGACGATCGTACTCTTGATCTCATCGTAGCCCACACCATCATCGTGTTGCTGACTCACGACAACGGCATCGATGCGTTTGGGAGTATTCCCCTCGTATTCAACGGTGACCTGACTCTTGCTGTCCGGTCGAAGCCAGGCGATCTCTCGTTTCTTGCGCATCTGCGCCGCGCCCATGAGCAACTGATGCGAATACATGATCGGGGCGGGCATGAGCTCCGGAGTCTCGTCGCACGCGAAGCCGAACATCATGCCCTGGTCACCAGCCCCCTGTTCGCCCTGGAACGTTCCTGCACCGCTCACCCCCTGACTTATATCGGGGCTCTGAGCATGGATCGTCGTCATGACGTTCATGCTCTCGTAATCGAGGCCGTACTCCGGCCGGTCATAACCGATCGACTTCACAACCTCGCGGGCAACTCCCTGTACATCGACGTATGTTTCGGTCGTGATCTCGCCGCCGACCATAACCAGACCGGTCGTCGTAAACGTCTCGCACGCCACCCGGCTTTCCGGATCGTCGCGAATACAGGCGTCGAGCACCGCGTCGGAGATCTGATCGGCTATCTTGTCCGGATGTCCTTCACTGACGGATTCCGAAGTGAACAGGTATTTTCTATCTTTCATGTTTCTCCCATTTAGCCCCGATAACAGAGCACCGGCGAGCGCGCGGCGGAAACCTCGTCAAGTCGAGACAGCGGCGTCGTGTACGGTGCATCGTGCAACAGCTGCGGGTTCTCGCGTGCCTCGCGCGCGATCGCCCTGAGGACGGCCGCGAACTCCTCGAGGGTCTCACGACTCTCGCTTTCGGTCGGCTCGATCATGAGCGCCTCTTTCACGATCAACGGAAAATAGACGGTCGGAGGATGCACGCCGTAGTCGATCATTCGCTTTGCTATGTCCATCGTGTGCACACCATCGGCGATCGCACCGGTGGCGACAAACTCATGCATACAGCTACGCTTGAACTTCGTCGGAAACTCGTCGGCCACCAGATGCTTGAGATAGTTCGCGTTGAGTACGGCGTTCTCGCCGATTCGCCGCATTCCCAGCTTTCCGTGTCGGAGTATATAGGTGTAGGCGCGGACGAGCATCCCGAAGTTACCGAAGTACGCCTTGACTCTCCCGATCGAGTGCTTCGGGCGTTCGAAGCGAAAGGTCGGAGAAGCGTCGCCTTCGGCGCTGCTCGAGTCGTCGGGAACTACACGCGGCCCGGGCAGATAGTCGGCGAGCACGGCAGCGGCCGCCACCGGCCCTGCTCCAGGCCCTCCGCCGCCGTGCGGCGTCGAGAAGGTCTTGTGCAGATTGAAATGCATAACGTCGATGCCGAGGTCACCCGGACGGACGATTCCAAGGATCGCGTTCAGATTCGCACCATCGCCGTACACGAGACCGCCACACTCATGCACGGCCTGCGTAACCTCGAGAATCTGCTGTTCGAAAAGACCGACGGTATTCGGGTTCGTGATCATGAGCCCCGCCACCGTCTCGTCGCACTCGGCACGGAGCGCTTCGAGATCGACATTCCCTTCGGAATCGCTCGGAATCTCCACCGCCTCGTAGCCGGCCATAGTACAGGTGGCGGGATTCGTGCCGTGAGCGCTGTCGGGTACGAGAACTCGCGTACGCTTCGTATCGCCGCGCTGTTGATGGTATGCGCGAATCATCAGAACCCCGGTCAGTTCGCCCTGCGCTCCCGCGGCCGGTTGCAGCGTCGCGGCTTCGAACCCGGCTACGGTTACCAGGGCTCGCTCGAGCCGATAGAGCAGCTCGAGGTTTCCCTGCTGGCTCTCAACCGGCGAGAGCGGATGCGATTCGGCGAAGCCGCGCATAGTGGCTATCTGCTCGTTTATCTTCGGATTGTACTTCATCGTACAACTGCCGAGCGGATAGAAGTTCGTATCGATGGAGAAGTTTGTCTGCGACAGGCGTGTGTAGTGGCGTACGAGATCCAGCTCACTGACTTCCGGCAGCTCGGGAACATCGTGTTCGGGTCGAAGCAGCGACTCCTCGAATCCGTAGCTCGGAACATCCGACTTCGGCAGATTGATCGCCCGTCGTCCCGATCGGGAACGCTCATGGATCAACGGAATCGTGCGCCGACCGGGAATGGGCTCCGTCGGTGCCGGATGGAGGTTCTCAATTCGTTCGTTCATGACGCGCTCCGTGGAACGGCAGCGGTTACGGCATCGACGAGGCGGTCGATATCCTCACGGCTGCGCACTTCGGTAACACAGACAAGCAGCTTATTCGACTGCTCGCTGTCGTATCGACCGATATCGATGCCGGCGACGATGTCATCCGCACGCAGCTTCGCGATCAGGTCGGCGGCCGGAATCGGGAGCGAGATCACGAACTCCCGGAAGAACGGGTGCCGATCACGCAGGCTGACGCCGGGGATCGAGGTCAGTCGTTCGGCTGCGTAGTGTGATTTGTCGTGGCACAGCCGCGCGACCTCCTTCAGACCTTCGGGACCGAGCGCGGCGAGATGTATCGCCGAACGTAACGCCATAAGCCCCTGATTCGTGCAGATATTGCTCGTCGCTTTCGCCCGGCGAATATGCTGCTCCCGGGTATTCAACGTAAGGACAAAGCCGCGACGCCCTCCGGTGTCGGTCGTTTCTCCCACGAGCCGGCCCGGCATGCGGCGGACGAGTCCGCTCCGACACCCGAATATGCCGAGCGACGGGCCGCCAAACCCCAGCGGAATGCCGAGCGGTTGCCCATCGCCGGTAACGATGTCGGCGCCGGTCTCGCCGGGCGAGCGATAGATCGCCGGCGAAATCGGATCCGAATGCACCGCCAGCAGCGCCCCTTTCTCGTGGACGAGGTCGGCGACCCCGCGCAGGTCTGAGACCCGGCCAAAGAAGTCGGGGCTCTGAACCATCAGAACCGCCGTCGTCTCATTCAGGTTCGCCGCAACCGCCGCGTGTGGGTCCGCCCACCACTCGGCTTCGTCGATGAACTCGAGTTCCACCTCCAGCGCGGCGATATAGGTGCGAAGTACTTCGATATACTCGGGATGTACCCAAGGAGCTATGAGAATCCGCGATCGCTTCCGGACACTGTTCAGTGCCATGAGCGCCGATTCGGCGAATGCCGTCGAACCGTCGTAATGGCTTGCGTTCACCACGTCGACGCCGTAAAGCGTCGACAGCATGCTCTGGTACTCAAAGATACTCTGAAGCGTTCCCTGACTGGCTTCAGACTGGTAAGGAGTGTAGGCGGTGGCGAACTCTCCCCGCGAAGCGAGATACGGAACGACCGCGGGGATAAAATGCTCATACGCGCCCCCGCCGAGGAAGCTTATCGTCTCGTCGCCGGCTTCGTTTCGGGCGGCGAGCTTGCGCATTTCATAGATGACCTCGGGCTCACTGAGACCTTCGGGAAGATCGAGATCAGGGTAACGGTACTCTTCCGGTACGGCATCGAAAAGCTGCTCGATGCGCTCGAGTCCGAGTGCATCGAGCATGATCCGGCGATCCTCGTCGGTGTTTGCGATGTAGGGCATCAGTCGTCGAGGCCCTCAGTGTAGCTCTTATACTCGTCAGCATCCATGAGCGAGCCTGTCTGCGAGGAGTCGGCCGGTTTTAGCTTCACGAGCCATCCGGACCCGAACGGATCCTCATTCACCGTTGCGGGATTGTCGGCGAGAGTCGAATTCACCTCGACAACTTCGCCGGATACCGGCGCATAAACATCGCTCGCGGCCTTTACACTCTCGACGACACCGAATGCAGCGCCCTGTTCGAACGTATCACCCACTTCAGGCAGCTCTACGAAGACCACATCTCCGAGGCTGTCCTGAGCGTAGTCAGAGATACCGACGACTACCAGATCACCATCCTCTCTGGCCCATTCGTGGCTCTTCGCGTACTTCACGTTTTCATCGAACTTCATACTATTCCCCTTTGTAGCGCGGAGTATACAACGGACGTTTTATCACCTTTGCTCTCTTTCCTCGACCCCGTACCTCGATGTCCACCTTCGATCCGATCTTCGAGAGCCCGGGTTCCACGTAGATATTCGCCGCGTAGCAGTCCACGGTCGGTGCGTACATACCGCTGACCACTTCGCCGACGGCGTTTCCCTCGTCGTCGAGCACTCGATAGCCTTCACGCGGTACCGCCCGGTCCTCCATAACGACAGTCGCAAGGCGCCTTTTCGGCCCCTCTTCGGATCGGGCGAGAATCGCATCGCGGCCGATGAACGGTCGATCAAAGTGACACGCCCACTTCAGCCGTGCTTCCACCGGAGTGGTATCGTCGGTCAGCTCATGACCGTACAGGTGAAAACCCGGCTCGAAGCGAAGGCTGTCTCGAGCGGCGAGTCCGCACGGACCGAGCTCAATCGAGTTCTTCTCCGCGTACTCGAAACATGCGTCCCAGACGTCTTCGACATCGCCGGCGCCGGGGAAGAGCTCGATGCCGTCCTCCCCGGTATAACCGGTGCGTCCGCAATCCATGCTGATTCCCCGTATCGCGATAGTCGCGCACCCGAACCGTGGAATGCGTCCGGCGGCACCGTCGGAGAGGCCGTCGGCAACACGCATCGCATCCGGGCCCTGTAAGGCGATCATGGAAAGCTCATCGGACCGGTCAACGAACCGGGTATCGCCGTCGAGGTCCGCCAGTTTGTCGCGAATCCAGACGACATCGCGATCTCGATTCGCCGCATTCACCACAACGAGAAACCGGTCAGCGAAGCGATAGACGAAGACATCATCGATCGTCGTTCCATCCTCCCGACATAGAAGCCCGTATGTCGAGAGTCCCTCGTTCAAATTGAGCACGTCCGACGAGACGAGATAGTCGAGTGCCCGCGCGGCATCTGCACCGCGAAACTCGAGCCGTCCCATGTGCGATATATCGAACAGTCCGGCTCCACGTCGCACGAGATGGTGTTCTTCCAGCGCTCCTGTGTGATAGTGGAGCGGCATCTCCCATCCGGCGAACGGTACGATCCTGGCACCGTGCGATCGATGCCACCTGAATAGCGGAGTCTGCATTGCCGCCAGTATACATCCGCCGATAGAACTCGCCTACCGTCCTGACTGCATGTTATCCACAAGTGATCCACAGAAAGGAGATATCGGCCGTCACGGCCGGTTCCCACGGACTTCGATCGGCTTCGGTTGCGTCGCACCGTGTGTCGGTCAGTCAACCGCGATCTTAATGGAGATTATTGTCTATTTATCGGCAATTGCGCGACGAGAGTTATTGGGAAACCGGCGACACACGCCGGCCTTATCCACCGGTAATGCACAAGCAATCGCGCAGATAATTGGACCGCGTTCAGCCCTTGTAGTAGATGCGCACCTGCTTGTAAAGTCCGTCACCCTCGCTCTTTGTGCCGATTCCGGAGATGTTGCTGAGCGACGTGTGAATCAGACGGCGCTCGAACGGATTCATCGGTTCGAGGAGTCGGCTTTTGCGGCTCTGCTTGACCTCATCACCAACCTTCTCCGCCAGTCGCACCAGCTGTTCCTCGCGCCGATTCCGGTAGTTTTCGCTGTCCACGACGATTTTGATCCCATCACCACCGATTCTGCCCCCCACGATATTCGCGAGTGTCTGAATCGCATCGAGCGTTGCTCCCTTCTTTCCGATGAGTCTCGCATTGTTATCCGAGTCGATTCGGACGGCCAACTTGTCCGGCTCGCGATAGAGTACGGTCGCGGTTGCCGGATTACCCATCTTCGCGGTAACGGTCTCGAGAAACTCGAGAATGCCGTGCTCGAAGTCGCTCTCGGCGCTGAGGTTCACCACCTCCTCGTCGGGTGAACGACTGCGCCGTTGCGTTGGTGACGCGGTCGGAGTCGCGTTCACCGAACTCTGTTCATCGAGATGTACGCGAATGCGGACCCGCTTGCCGATTCCGAGGAAGCCGCTTTTCTGGTTCTCGATAACCTCGATGTCGAACTGGTCCCGCTCGAGGCCCAATTCCGCCACAGCGGTGTCGATGGCTTCGCGCTCTGTCTTGCCTTCAAACTCGTACGTCATCTCTCTGTTCGTCCTCTCAGGTACTCGCGGTCGCTCCGCGCGAGGCAAGGTATTGCTGGATCCCGGTCACGAGGTTCGTCAGGATCATATAAACGAGCAACCCCGCCGGCATATTGTAGAGTACGAAGAAGATAAACGCCGGAAGAGCGTACTTCATGAGCTTCTGCTGTGTTGAGCTTCCAGCGGCCGCTCCCGACTGCATGAACTTACTCGTGAAGAGCTGCGTAACGAGGAATATGATCGGGAGAAGCCGGATGTCGTTGCCGAGAACCGGCAAGCCGAACCCTCCCCAGCTCAGGATCGATTCGGCGGCGCTGAGATCATCGATCCACCCCGGAATGAACGTGGCTCCCCGCAGATCGAAACTGTTGTTGAACACGCCGAACATCGCGATGAAGAACGGTATCTGCAACAGCATCGGCAGACAGCCGCCGAGCGGATTC
>PUOG01000330.1 GCA_003552745.1 Spirochaetaceae bacterium | reverse complement strand
TCTACGAGCGGTTCGGGTCGCTCGATGACTGGGAAGACCTGGAGTTTCGCGACATCGACCGGCCTACCAGCTACTCGGTTGAGAGCGAGGACGATACCTCGCTGCTCCACATAGAGTCCGATGACGGGGGTAGCGGCATCATACACACGGAGACCTTCAACGTTTACGACTACCCCATCATAGAGTGGCGCCGGCGCATCGAGGACATCATCCCCGGCGTTGACCTTACCACACGCGACGGTGACACCTACCCGGTGCGCGTGTACGTGAACTTCGAGTACGACCCCGACCGGGCAGGGTTCGGAACACGCGTACAGTACGGTCTGATCCGCCGAATCTACGGCGAGTATCCTCCGCACGGCTCGGTGCTGTACATCTGGTCGAACCGAACTTGGTCGCACGACTGGTACGAAAGCCCGTTTACCTCGCGGGCCCGGATGCTGCCGATCGACCAAGGGCGCGCCGGGCGAATGGAGTGGCGCGAACACCGCCGCAATATCCTCGAGGACTACCGTGAGGCCTTCGGCGAAGACCCGCCCGAAACGGCGCAGCTCGCGATCATGGGTGATTCCTACGGCAGCGGTGAGTTGAGCCGCGCCTGGATCGACTACGTTCGCATTCTGCCCGAGTAGCTGAGCCACGTGCTCCGCCGGTAGCACCGGCGAGCGGGTTTTCGCGCGGAACGGCATTTCCCTTTTGGGGCCTTTTCCTGAGGAGCTTCGGTCCGCTTCGTCACCCCAGTAAACCGTAAACCGTCCCGGATGTTTCCGGCCGGCGCAATAGAGGCCGGGCGAGGCGAGACGCAAGGCACCAATATGATCGGCAACGTTCTCGTCAAGATCTGAACTCGTCGGGAAGTCACGCGACAGGGAAGTCACACGGCTTGACAAGACACTACCGTCGGTACTTTCATGGTGCTACCGTGGCAAAGTCCAAATCGCAAAAGACTGCAACAAAGAATGTGAAATCCGCTAATCAGGGCAACCTCCGGATCGGAGACCACTGGAACGCCATCCGTATCATCGCGCTGAGTCAGAACAATCCGCTTAAAGCGATCGCGGAGTTTGTCGAGAACTCCATCGATGCGAAGGCGCGAAACATTTCCATCGTTCGCGGAAAGCGCAAAGGCGAACAGTACCTCAAGATTATCGACGACGGTGAAGGTGTGGCCGATTTCAAGTACCTGGCCACACACATCGGTGCTTCGATCAAGCGCAAGCTCAAAGAAAAAGGTGAGGCGGTCGGCATACAAGGCGAGTTCGGTATCGGGCTTCTGAGCTTCTGGACGGTGGGGGAAGAGCTTGTGCTCACCTCCAAAGCCGCCGACGGAGCGGTAAAACGCCTGCACCTCGTCAAAGATAATCCCGGGTATACCATTCGCGATTCACGAGAACTGTTTGAGCAGTCGGGAACTACCTTGCATATCGCTCCGCTGCTCTCAGGCGTGCGAATGCTCTCGGGTGAGAAAATGCAGAGCTATCTTGCAAGCGAGCTCCGCGACCGCATACGTACCAGCGGCGTCTCGATTCGGATCATCGACAGAAGCGCGCGAAAGGAACTCGCGGTAGAACCGCGGCGGTTTAACGGGCAGGTCCTGCATGATCTGCCCGAAGCGCGTTCACCGTTCGGAGAGGTGATTGTCGAGCTGTATCTCACCGCCCCCGGCTCAGGCGCGGGCGTATCGCTTTACCGACACGGCACGCGGGTCCTGCCTGATATCACAACGACCGAAGCGTTTCGCAGGCCCCCGTGGACCAGCGGGTATGTCGAGGGCATTATCGATGCCTCATTTCTTCAGCTCACACCCGGAACGCGGGATGGGGTGATCTACGACGAGGCGTTCGACGGTCTCGTCGAATCGCTTAAGGATGTTGAGGCAACGCTGAAAGAAGCGATCGAAGAGCGCAGGCGAGCGGAAGAGGAAGAAGCGAGCCGAGCGATGCTTCGCCGAATCACGCGCGCGCTCAAAGAGGCCTTTGAGATGCTTCCGGCTGATGAATACGGATGGTTGGGCGTGAGAGGATCCGCTTCGCGCCGAGCGAGCTCCAACGGCGACGGACAAGAGGCCACATCAGACGGCGGATCCGAGACGGCCGCGGGCGACGACACAACACAGGCATCCGCCACGGATGACGGGTACGCCGGCGATCAAGCAGCGCAAGAACTATCCGACGGCAACGAGGATGCCGCAGACGGTATCGCGGTAGCGGATGCATCGCACCAGGCGCCCGACGGCGCTCAGCGTGAGTTCTTCGAGTTTCCGGGTCCGCTCTACCGCCTCGATATACGCCCCGCCAGTGCAACTGTGCATGTCGCAGGCAGACGAAAACTGCACGCGCTCGCGCGAGACCGAAACAAGCGCACGATCGACGCCGGCATCGATATTTCGTGGAGAATCGAGCTAGGAGACGGGGATCTCACCACCTATTCCGGAGAGTTCGCGACCTATCTCGCTCCGCCGGAGCCTGAGCTCGCGGTCGTCGTCGCGACGGCCACGCAAGGTGAAGGGAGTGAGCGGATCCAGGTGGAAGCACGATGCAATCTAACGGTAACCGCGAGTCTCGTCGGTCCCGGTGCCGCACAAAGCCCGCTCGCCCGACAAGGCCTTCCGGGCTATACCTACCGTTACGCTCCCGGAGAGCTGTGGCGGTCGTGCTATAGCAGCGAGCAATCGCTTATAACCGTCAACACCGCGCATCCCGACTTCGTGTTCGCATCCCGGCAATCCACGACCAAGCTGCGCTACGTCGCGCGGTTGTTTGCGAAAGAAATCGTACTCGCCAACTTCCCCGGCGCATCCAAAGAAGAGCTTCTTGAGCGCATGGTTGAGCTCGGGCTCTACATGGAGCAAAACCTGCGCTAATCAACACGATGCGCGGTGACACGAATAGTGCTACAAAAAGTGCTGCAAAACCTGCAGCGGGTTTGCTCACGCTGCACGCCTTCCCGGATCTCCGCTATCTGTCCTTGCACATCCCCACGCACGCCGCCGCGCGACGCCCATCGCGGAGCGTAGCCGGCATACAATCGTTCGCGGGGTTGTATGAGCGCTATATGGAGAAAGTGCAAGAAAGACTCCGTGCAATGCAGGTGGAACGGGTTCAAATGTGTTCCTCGCGGGGAGGTTGTGCCGGCGAGGAACAAGATACGAGAAAGTATGATAAACTCACTCAGGGTCGAGATTGGGAGCTCAGCTCTCAGCCGGTCTGCTGCTGCGGCACCGGCGCAATGTGGAGATCTTCGCCGGCCCCAATCGTGCCGACACCACAACGGAAAAGACCGGATAGTTCATGAGCAGGACGCGACGTTGGAGAGACTACGTATGAGACCGGCTAACAGAATCGGGTATCTCTCATCGATCGGCCTTTTTCTCGTGGGCGTAGCTTACGTGGTGGTCGTGGCGGTAGGGGTTTCCCAAGCCGGACTGGACGATCCGATCGTGGACCCCACCCTCGCGGTGATGCAGGCGCTTACGCTGCTGTCTGCTCCTCTTGTCGTGGCGGTCATGGCATCGATCTGCGAAACCGCGGGCCGGGAGCGTAGGGTATTCGGTGTTATGAGCGTGGTTTTCGCCGGCGTCATGGCGGGTCTGACCGGCGCCGTTCACTTCGTAGCGCTGACGGCCGGGCGTCAAACTGATTTCACCCTTCTGGAATGGCCGTCGACACTGTACGCCGTTGAGCTTCTCGCATGGGACGTCTACCTGGGGCTGTCTCTGCTCTGCGCGGCACTTGTATTCGTCGGTTCCGGAATCCGCGCTTTGGCCCGATGGACTCTTCTTGTGGCAGGTGCCTTATCGTTGCTTGGCGCTATCGGCCCCATCGTCGGCGACATGGCGG
>PUOG01000065.1 GCA_003552745.1 Spirochaetaceae bacterium | reverse complement strand
GGGAGTGATCTCGCGCTTGCATTGCGTACGGCCGGAGAGGTGCTGCCTCGCCGTGGCATTTGCGTGATTATCAGCGACTTCAAGACGAGCAACTACTACCGCGAGCTGAGGACTCTCGCGCGGCGACACGATACGCTCGCGATTCGTGTGGTCGATCCGATCGACATCGAGTTCCCTGAGTCGGGACTGATACAGCTCGAGGATCCGGAAAGCGGGCGCGAGATTCTGGCCCACGGGTCCCATGGATACCGAAGGGATTATCACAGTTACTGGCAGATGCATCGGCGGCAGTGGCTGCGCGAGTGCGGCAGACGCGGCGTTTCGACGCTCGAAATTCGAACCGACGAGGACGCGGCTACCCATCTCATTCGGTACTTCAAGCGGAGGATGCGGCGGTGAGAAGCCTTTGCCGGGCAGCTACCGAAGTTATCGAAAACCGTTGGCGACGCGCCGCCGCGCTTGCCTTTCTTCTCGCGATGTACGTCGCACCGGTGGCGGCCAACGGGCCGGAGTTCGTCGTTATCGACACCTCGGTGACGCCGTCCTCGGTAACCGTCGGCGATCGCGCCGAGTTGCGCGCGGTGATCCGCTCAACCGTTCCCGACTCGGTCCGCCTGCCGTCCGAACACCCGAGCGGGCAGTGGATCGAGATCCGCAGTATGCGGATGATCGAACGCGGTGAGGACCGCGAAGTGCGAATCGTATTCAGCCCGTTTCGAACCGGAACGCTTACTCTTCCCGATTTCGATCTCGGTGCCGGAACGCTGTCCGGTGCCCGGGTTCGCGTCGACAGTGTGCTGCCGGATGACGGCTCGGGAACCCTTGAGCCTGTGGAGCCACCGGCCTTCATGCCCGGATTTCAGATCATGGCGTTTGTGGCGTTCGTCGTTCTTATCGCCGCTCCGTTTCTTCTCTACCGACTGGCCGTTGTCGTGTCGGCGCGAAGCCGACTCTTAGCGGCACGCTATCGGGCAAACCGACCGTATCGCCGAATTGTGCGCAGCATACGCGAGCTTCGCACCCTCTTTGACGACATGGATGCAAAGGGCTTTTATATCCGTCTCGTCGACGAGCTACGGGCGTACTTAACCGAGCGGGTACACGCCGATTTCTTGGTTGCTACCGTTAATGAGCTCCCGCTTCTGCTGGCCGAACGGATCGGGTCCGATGCGCAGCGGCAGCGGCTTCACGATCTCTTTCAACGGGCCGATCTGGTGAAGTTTGCCTCCAGGAGATCGGATACCGAGCAGCGGCTTCGGGATCTGGAGACGGTGGTCGACCTCATCGCTTATGTGGAGAACCGGAAGAGTCGAAGGGTGATTCGACGGACGAGTAGACCGATCCGGCGTCTCACACGACGGGAGGCAGCGTAGGGCCATGTGGAGTATTCAGCGACCGGTGCTATTGCTCTTGCTCGTGCTTATTCCGTTCGCCGTTTACATGCGCCACTTCTGGCGAGAGCGGGGGGGGCGTTTGCGGTTTCCGTTTCAGGTGTACGGTACTCGGGGGTTCGCGCCCGGGCTCACCTGGTATGCGCTCCTTCGCCTCACTTCGATAATCGCCTTTTGGAGTGGGATTGCTCTGGTTGTGATCGCCGTTGCCGGCCCGGCACGAGTGCATCGTGAACGCATCTATCTCGATCGCGGGATCGATATCATGATCGTGCTGGATGAGTCGCCGACCATGGCCGCGACCGATTTCGGTGGTATACGGAGATACGATGGGGCGCGTCGAATCATCTCCGATTTCGTCCGGAATCGACCGAACGATGCGATCGGACTGGTGACGTTCGCCAGGGAAGCCGCGCTTCGCATGCCGCTGACGACCGACCACGACATGCTCCTCGATCGGATGGATGAATTGCAGATCATGGAGCTCGGGGATGGTACGGCAATCGGTGACGGAATCGCGGTCGCGGCGATGCATCTTCGCGAATCCCGTGCCCAGCAGCAAGTTCTCATCCTGCTGAGCGACGGGGTCAATAACACCGGGATCATCATGCCCGATGCAGCCGCGGAGTTGGCCGCCGACCTGGGTGTTCGGGTTTACTCGATAGGAATCGGATCGCAGGAGGAGGTCGGGCTCGATTTCATCGATCCGAATACCGGTCGCCGCTATCAGGCGCTCATGCGGGAAGGATACGACGAGGCTGAGCTACGCGGTATCGCCGAAGAGACAGGAGCTGTGTACTACCAGGCGGCAAGCGAGCGAACCCTCGGACAGATCCTGGACAACATCGACACCCTCGAGAGCACCGAGCGACGGAGTCGCATCTCAGTGCGACTCGAGCCGATTCATAACACGGTGCTGTGGATTGCGCTTAT
This sequence comes from Spirochaetaceae bacterium, assembly GCA_003552745.1. Taxonomy (GTDB): domain Bacteria; phylum Spirochaetota; class Spirochaetia; order DSM-27196; family SKKC01; genus SLAN01. The sequence goes on along the minus strand of PUOG01000065.1, from coordinate 1,524 downwards.
CCTCCTCCTCTTCGAGTTTCTCGTTCGGGTCGCGATTCTGAGGGAGGTGCTATGAGCTTTCAGAATCCCTCGGTCCTGTGGGCGTTGCTCGGTGTCTTCCCTCTCGCGCTGCTATCGGTCCGCAGCTATCTCTTCGGAATTCGCGATGTGCGCCGACTCATGGTGAACTCCGACCGCAGGGACCTCGAAAGGCTGATCACGGTGAAATGGGCGATCTCGACGGCTGCCTCATTACTGATGCTCGTATCGCTCGTATTCGCGCTGGCGGAGCCTGTCTGGGGTGAGGTGAGCGAAGAGGACGACCGGGAGCAGCTCGACCTGGCTATCTCCTTCGACATCAGTCGCAGCATGTATGCGGATGATCTCGATCCGACCCGACTCGTGGCTGCACGGGAGGCGGTGGCCGCGATCGTTGACAGCGTTCCCGATGCTCGAATCAGCCTGACTCTCTTCCGTGGAGATGCCTCGAGAGTTCTTCCGATGACCGAAGATCGTGCTGCTTTCGACTATGCAATGAGCGTTGTTTCTCCCTCGATGATTACCTCCCCCGGTACCGACATAGCCGCCGGCTTGCGAACCGCGTTGGAATCGCTGCCTACCGGCAGTAATCGAAACCGGGCGATACTTCTGGTATCAGACGGAGAGGCGCTGAGCGGTAACGATCTTGCGGCCGCCGAGGATGCGGCCGCCTTGAACGTACCGGTTTTCGTGATGGGCGTCGGCAGTCGTGAGGGGAGCCGGATTCGATTGCCCGACGGATCGCTCGTCGAGGACTCGGAAGGAAGTGTGGTCGTCTCTCGACTCGATGAAGAGCGGCTACAGCGTATCGCGTCGTTGACACGGGGGCGATACGTAAATCTCTCCGACTCGGGGGCGATCGCCGCTATGGAGTCGGAGTTGGCCGCGTATGAGGATGGAACGGGCGGTTTTCGGGTGGCTGAGATACCCCGCTATGGTCTCTTCGGAGCGTTTGCATTATGTTTCGCTGTGATATACTTGGTTGCGAGGGTGGTGCGATGGCGCGATATGTTCTAATCGCGCTCGCTATCGTCCTGGCGTCCGGGTGTGAGTTTGTGGAACAGCACGGGCGCCTTGCGTACGGTAATTTTGAGTTCAGCCAGGGGAGATACGGTCGAGCACGCGAACTGTACGAGGGCATACCGGTGAGCGAAGGGCCGGATGCACGCGGACTGTACTCACTTCGCAGTTACAACATTGGTACCGTGGACTACGCCGAGGGCAGAATAGAGGATGCCCTCCAACGCTGGGAGGAAGCGACCGAATCCTCCGACGACGATGTCCGATATCGGGCGAAATACAATACCGGAGTGTTGAATTACGAGCAGGGACGCTACGAACGCGCATATTATGCCTTTCGTGAGGCGTTGCTCGTGCACCCGGAGCGGGAGGGAGCGAAGGCGAATCTGGAGCTTGCGTTCGATCGATGGCAGCGTGCAGGAAGTGCGGAGGCTGCCGGTTCGGTGGCCCAACCCGCCGAACGAGAGATAGAGGGTGATTTCGAGG
>PUOG01000135.1 GCA_003552745.1 Spirochaetaceae bacterium | reverse complement strand
TGAAGTAGATCCGCTTCTCCGGCAGGCTGAATCGCTTCACCACCTCGAGGAGTTCCGGGTCGTTCAGAACCCGGTACGGATTGTAGGAGAGCACCCGAGTCCCGATACGGATGATCCCGACGTGATCGATCTCGCGAAGACCCTCGACAAGCCGTTCGAGCTCTGCGGTGGAGAGCATTAGTCCGTCGCCTCCGGTTATCAGCACGTTGTCGATCTCGGTGTGCTCCCGCACGTAAGCCAATGCCGCATCGGGGTCATCCAGCACTTCGCGCTGCTCCGGGTGGATAAAGAGTCGTTTCCTGAAACAGTAGCGGCAGTAGCCGGCACAGACGTCGGTGGCGAGCAAGAGGAGTGTGCTCGGGTACTTGTGCTGGACGCCCGGGAGTACGGAGTAGCTCGCTTCGTTCGAGGCGTCTAACCTGCCCCACGGTTCGAGCTCGGCCTCGGTGGGGATCACGATACGTCGAATCGGATCATCGGGGTCGTCCCAGTCGATGAGGCTGAGATAGTACTCGTTTGCTTTGAACTCGAATTCGCCGGTAACCGAGTGCAGCCGTTCACGCTCCTGTCGAGACAGACCGTCAACGAGTCGAATATCGTTCACGTATTCCGGAGTAGTCCGCATGCGTCACCTCCTGTACCGCCCCCACGCGGACGTCCCTTCTTAACTAACGCACCAAGAGCCTCCAGCGTCGCTGCTTCGTACCGGTCATTATAGACTCTCCTCAAAATCGATAAAGGGTCGTCAGGCCCGTGGGAACGAACCTCGAATACCCCATTTGAAGGCCCTTGGCCGGTGGCAATCGGGCGGCTATACTCCGCCGCACGGAGGTTGAATGAGTCTTCTACAGTCATTGCTGCTCGGTGTGCTTCAGGGTATTACCGAGTTCATCCCGATCAGCAGTTCCGGCCATCTGGTTGTCATGCGCGCGGTTCTGGGAGTCGGTGATATTCCGTTGCTCTACGACGTTCTGCTCCATGTCGCCACCTTGATTGTGGTCGTGGTCTACTTCTGGGATCGCATTGAACGGATTCTGGTGGCCGTCGGTCGCTGGACGCTCCGGCGAGGTACGCGCGATGACCGGCAGCATCTGCGGCTCGCGCTGCTGATCGTTGTCGCGACGGTGATAACAGGGATAATCGGCCTGCTGATCCGGGAGCTCGACCTCCATCTCTATCCCCGGGTTGCCGCGGTGGCGTTCCTTGTGACCGCGGTCATGCTGATTCTCTCTCGTTTCACCCGTGGTGCGCTAGACTACGAACAGCTACGGTCAAGGCATGCGCTTATCGTCGGGGCGGTGCAGGGAATCGCTGTGATTCCCGGCATTTCGCGGTCGGGAAGTACGATTTTCGCCGCGCTCGCGAGCGGTGTCTCACGCGAACGGGCGGGCGAGTTCTCCTTCCTCATCTCCATTCCGGCGATCCTCGGTGCACTCCTGCTCGAGCTGCGTCATTTCGGTGAGCTCGGCACCGCGATGGAACCGTCGGCGCTGGTCGCCGGCTTCGTAGGTGCACTGGTGTTCGGTTTCCTTGCGTTGAGTCTGCTCGTGCGTCTGGTTCGTGGCGGCAAACTGTGGATCTTCGCCTTCTACCTGGTCCCGTTGGGCGTCTGGGGGCTATTGGCGCTGTAGACGGATCACCGCGACCCCGTAGGCGGCGAGCGTTATGTCGCCATCGGCCGACCGCCGGTCGATGAGCTCCTCGCCGGCGACTCCCGCCGGCAGCTGAACCCGGGCATCGGTGTCCCGGAAGTTCTGCACGAAGAGATAGCTATGGTCTTCGTTCTCTCGTAGCGTTGCCGCAACCCCGTGCGGGAGGTCGCTTTCGAGTGCGCGGCGAGCCGGGTGTGCGGCGTTCAGCGCACCGTACCACCGCGAGAGCTCGTGAGCGCCGGCTCGGGCGCCGAGGTAGTAGGCGGTCCCCTCGCCGAATCGATTGACCGTTACCGCCGGATGTCCGGCGTAGAAATCGTCTTCGTACGTTGCGAGCGCGGTCGCCGATTCGAGATGAACTACATCGCACAGCTCGACCGCCGAGAACGAGCCGGAGAGGCCGAGGGGATTGCCGTCGCTGTAGCGGCACCGGCGGGTCTCACCGGGCGGCAGCGCATCGATTTCCTCACTCCAGATGCCGAGAACGGGGCGGAGCGGTCCGGGAAAGCCGCCGAGAAAACAGAGATCCGACTCATCGACGATCCCCGACCAGTAGGTGGTGACGAATACTCCTCCGGTCGCGACGAACTGCTCGATTCGTTCGGCGAATCCGGGGCGCAGCAGGTACGCCATCGGTGCGACGACGATCTTGTAGCCGTCGAGCGCCCGCGTCTCGTCGATGACATCGACCGCAATACCGAGCTTCCAGAAGGCACGGTAGTGATCGATGACCGTTTCTACGTACGCGGTGCGGCCGTCGTTGCGCGGACCCATCGCGCAGTCGATCGCCCAACGGTTCTCCCAGTCGAACACGACCGCTACCTCCGCCGGGACGCGCGATCCGGCGACTTCACTGATTCGCTCGAGGACCGCACCGAAATCGGAAACATCCTCGAAAACGCGCGTGTTCTCATGTCCGGCGTGATCGACGACCGCTCCGTGGAACTTCTCGAACGCCCCGCGACTCTTTCGCCACTGGAAATACTGAATCGTATCCGCCCCGTGAGCGACCGCATTCACACAGGAGAGGCGGTGCATACCGGGCCGCTTGAGCATCGCGTACGGCTGCCAGTTCGTAGCGCTCGGGGTGCTCTCCATGAGCATAAACGGCTTGCCGCCTTTGATGCTTCGAATCAGGTCGTGGAAAAACGAAAACTGCGCCGCCCGCTCAAAGTCGTCGAGTGCGGCGCCCGGGGCGTTCGCGTCGGAGGCGCCGGGGTTTCGTTGTGCTCCCGAGCGGCCGCCGGCGTCGGCCTCGAACTCACGGTCGGCATCCGGGTCGGAACGCATCGGGTACGGGGTGTGCCACTGCGGATAGGCGTCCCACGAGGCCACATCGAGCAGATCTGCGAACCGGAAGTAGTCGAGACCGGGGTAGGTTTCCATGAAGTTGGTGGTTACCGGCACCTTCGGGGTAATCCGTTTCAGCGGCTCGGTTTCGTGACGCATGAACTCGAGCGTCTGATGAGTCACGAACCGCTTCCAGTCGAGAGCGAGCCCGTGCATCGCCGTCTCGCCGTGGGGAGCCGGCGATTCGATCTGCGACCAATCCTGATAGGAGCGGCTCCAGAACGCGCTCCACCACGCGCGATTCAACGCATCGAGATCGCCGTTGTAGCGCTCACGAAGCCACGCGCGAAAAGCCTCTTGTGAGTACTCGGAGTGGTCTTCGCCGCCGTATTCGTTGGAAACGTGCCAGATGAGCAGCGCAGGGTGCCCGCCGTAGCGCTCGGCGAGCTTCGTATTGATGATCTTCGCCTTCTCGATCATCACCGGCGAGGAGTAGTTGTGGTTGTGCCTCATACCGGCCAGCCGCCGCACGCGGTCGGCGCCGACCCGATTCGTCTCCGGGTATTCGATCGCAAGCCATCGCGGCCGTGCGCCGGTCGGTGTCGCCAGCGCGGCATACAAGCCGTTTTCGGCGAGCCGGTCCATGATCCGGTCGAGCCACGCAAAGTGGAACTCCCCTTCGCGCGGCTCGAGCGCCGCCCACGCGAAGATACCCACGCTCATTATCGAGCACCGGGCCAGTTTCATCAGGCGGAAGTCTTCGTCGATGATCTCCGGCATATGCAGCCATTGATCCGGGTTGTAGTCGGCTCCATGGAGGAGCTTGTCGACTTTCGGGTGGAGTATGGGAGTGTAGCTCATGGTTGCAACGACTGTGGCCCGAGCGCGGTGTTCCGTCAATCGGGGGAGGAG
>PUOG01000113.1 GCA_003552745.1 Spirochaetaceae bacterium | reverse complement strand
TCGAGTCGATGCCGCTGTGGTTCGGCACCATATCGCTTGCAAGCCGGATTCCGCGCTCTTCGCACCGCTCGCGCAACACCGCGAGCGCATCCCACCCTCCGAGACTCTCGGCGATCGTATAGTCGTAGAGCGAATAGGCACTCGCCTCGGCTTCCGGATTACCGCAAAGATTCTTGATGCGGCGAGAGGCGGGGCTTCGCTCCCACAGGCCGATGAGCCAGAGTCCGGTAAACCCGCGGGCGGCGATGGAATCGAGCTCCTCCTCCGGCACTTCGTCGACTCGCCGGATGTTTCGCGCATAGGAGCGCGAGAGCTGATCGAGCCATACGAGGGTCGTTTTCGCGAGCAGCACGACGTTCGGCATCCAGAAGCGATCCGGACTGTAGCGCTCGGCCTCTTCGGCTTCGCCGGCTGCGTACGAGTATACATACGTTTCGGGCTCGCCGCCCGGTCCATCGCGAAACGCCCGCTCCTCCTGCAGGAAGTCCATGCCGCGCAGCAGGCGATAGAGGAATCGACCGATGAGGTGCCCCCACTTGTCGCGAATGTAGCGCAACTGTCCTTCGATCGAATCGGGAGAGTTCCGTGCCGGCGCTTCCAGCGTTTCCGCGAGCGAGGCCATTTCCGGACCGAAAGACGGCAGGGTTTCGAGGAATGCCCGCATCTCGTCGAGTATGACCGGGTAGGAGGAGCTCTCCGAAAGCGAGCTATCGTCGAACAGCTCGCGAAAAGGCCGATAGGCGGGATTCGAGTTCTCGAGGCTCAGCAGGAGCATCTCCTCGAGCGCCGCCTCACGGCCGGGAATGCCATCGACCGAGCCGTTCAGAAAATCGCCGGCGGTGAGCTCTCCGGTGTATACCGCCTGCGGCGGAAACTCCTCGACGAAGCGAGTGAGTACGGCATCAATCTCGGTTTCGGGCAGGCACTCTTTGAGATGGGCGAGCAGCTTCTCCCCGATGTCGGGGACAACCTGCTCGCGATACACACTGGCCATGTAGTGCATGATCTCTTCGATCAGGCCCATGGCGTAGACGTCCGAGGTGTGCACGGCAGGAGTAGCGGGTGTCGTCGAGCGACGATGAGCATTCATTCTCGCGGTGAGAATGCGGCACGACTGTAAGTCGGGAAAAAGCACGTTCCCTCGCAGCGAAAAGACGCGCCGGTCGAAGCCGTATCGCTCGCGTATCGATCGATGAACGTGGAATTCTCGGCTCAAACTCATCTGCTCCTCCTGTGGGCCACTACCTCCCGTATAGCATCGCACAGGCGGGCATGAGTGCGAAGGGCCCCCGTGCGATACGGTATCCGATAGCTCCAGTTCACCAGGTTGTAGGTGCCGGGGGTGTTTATCCGCTCATCGTTCGGTTCGTCGGGGATGAGATCGTCGGTTAGTGCAAAGAAATCCTGGATCTCGTACATGGCGATCGCGCTTCCGGTACCGCTCAGCGCATTGAGGACGCTCTGAGCCGTTTCGCGATGATACGACTCCGGCGCGGTCCCCGTCAGGCCGAGTGTATCCCAGAACTCCTGACGTGCCTCCGGCTCCTCGTACCACCAACCGCGCACGGTGCTCGTATCGTGGACGCTGGCGGCGCATACGGTGAGGTACGGATACTCCGTCGGCGGTATGAACGGCTGACCTTCCTCCTCCCATTCGCGTGCCCACCGGGGAACCCGCAGACCGAGTATGCCGAGTTCGGCGAGAACCTCAGGAACGCAGTCGGGAACGACGCCGAGGTCCTCCGCGCACGGCAGCATGTTCACCTCTTCGCGCATGAAACCGAGAAGCGTTCGGCCGTTCTCGGCCCAGATCTTCTCGTTCTCCTCGGCGCATACGGAGACCATCTCCTCGAGCGCTCGCTTCTCCTCCTGCGCCAGCGACGGGTAGCGGCTGCAATCCTTCATGCTCCAGGCCGGCGAGAACTGCTCATCGTCGGTTCGCACCAGAACGCGATCTCCGTAGAGATCGATCAGGCCGATGATGCATTCCTCTTCGATCGGAAGATGCTTCAGCCAGCGCTCACCGGTCACCGCTTCAGAGAAAGTGTAGAGGTTTTCGTCGCCGATACGCTCGAATACGCGATCGAGGAGCGGTTCGGTATGCTCACCGAGCACCTCCTGAATGCGTTCGCGGCTCATGTGAGGCTCACTCAACCAGCGTATTCGATCGTCGGAGAACCCGGCACGGTGAAGCTCGTCACGCGAGAGATGTCGGGCCGGAGAGAAGAAACCCATCGAACCGGTCTCGTTTTCCGCCGGTACCGCCCAGATCCGGAAGAAGCCGAGCACGTGATCGATCCGGAACATGTGGAAGAACTTTGCCGCCTGACGTAGCCGCCCGCGCCACCACCGGTAATCGCTTTTCGCAAGGGTCTCCCAATTGTACACCGGGAAGCCCCAATTCTGTCCGAAACGACTGAACATGTCGGGCGGCGCACCAGCGCGCAGCTCACGCCTGAAGATGTCGCGGTGCAGCCATACATCGGCCGAATCGTCGTTCATGAGAATCGGAAGGTCGCCCTTAAGATAGACACCGCATTCGGAGAGCTTCCCGGATGCCGCCGAGAGCTGCTGCTCGAGCCGTTGCTGGATCCACGCATAGAAGCGCAAGGTGTCCCTGTTCTCCGGGTCGCCCCAGCGCGCTTCGATGTCGGCGCTTCCGGGCTCCGACAATTGCTCCCACTGCCACCAGGCGGCCTGCTCGTGCGTGTCTTTCATCATCCGGAAGACCGCGTACGGGCGCACCCAGTCGTTCTCCTCGATCCACCGGTCGAGCGACCGGTCGGCATCTATCATCTCGTGCACTGTGTCGTAGATCGCGCGGAGCGCGGCGAGCTTACCGCTGAGCACTTCGTGGTAGGCGACTCTCGTGCGCCCCTCGGCTGCATTCGCGAGACCGGCGATGTGCTCCGCAGCGACACGTGCGGCGCGCTCTTCGGAGAGCTCCGGCAAGTCGTCGAGCCGGATGTATATCGGATGGAGCGCGTAGGCGGAGATCGCGCTGTACGGGCTCGTGTCGAACCCGCTGTCGTTCACCGGCAGTATCTGAAGAACCGTCAGGCCGGTTTCGGCGCAGAGTCTTCCGAGCTCGGGAAGATCGGCGAATTCACCGACTCCGGAATCGCTCTCACCCCGTAAAGAGGCAACCGGCACCGCGACGCCGCTGTAGTAGCCTTTCAGACCGGGAAAATCCATAGGTAGACCTCACATACCGTCGGAGAGCGCGAGTCCGTCGCCCCGGGAGTCGCTGCCCGCGAACAGACCGCACTCACCGCGCATAATGATCTGGCCGCGTCCGAAGCGATAGCGTTCGGTGCCGCGCACGGTGCGGACGTTGTGTCCGAGCGCCGCCAGACCGTGGCTCAACCGGTCCGCCTCCGATTCTTCTAACAACAGAGTACCATTCGGCTTTCCCTCGTCAAGCTGAAAGCGGGGCCGGTCGAGCGCGGCCTGCGGATCGACGCCGTCGTCAACCAGCGCCGAGATAACCTGCAGGTGCCCCTGCGGCTGCATCATACCACCCATGACGCCGAAGACGGCGTACAGCTCGTGGCCGTCATCTCCGGCCGGCTCACCGTTCCGCGCCACCGTCGCCATTGCGGGGATGATCGTATGGTACGGTCGCTTGCGCGGTCTCAGAGCGTTCGGATGATCATCGTGCAGTGAGAAGCCGTAGCCGCGGTTCTGAAGGGTGAAGCCGCACCCCCGTGGGACGATTCCGGTTCCAAAACCCATGAAGTTGCTGTTGATGAACGAACAGCCGTTGCCCCATCGGTCGGCCGCCGCCAGATATACCGTGTCGTCACCGACCGCGGCTCCGTAGCCGCGCCGATCTGCGCAAACGAGCTGCGCCGCCTCCTCTCCGGGCGACACCGAAGGGATCGTGTGCACCGGATCTATCATTGCCGCGCGCCGCCGCCCGTATTCGGGGTCGAGCAGGCCGGCGACGATACGCTCGTAGTCGTCAGGCGATATTCCCGCCATCGCCGGATCGGCGACGACGCACTCCGCGTCGGCGAACGCGAGCCGCATGCACTCGACGAGAACATGACGGCCGGTCGGCTCGGGGAGCGACGCTGCATCGAAGCTCGAGAGGATATTCAGCGCACTCAGCGCCGCGAAACCTTGTCCGTTCGGAGGGCACTCCCAGACCCGCACACCCCGGTAGTCGACGCTTATCGGTGTAACCCATTCGCTTTCGTGGGCCCGCAGGTCATCGAGCGAGATCACGCCCCCCGCCTCGACAACCGCCTCGACGATCCGCTCGGCGGTTTCGCCCTCGTAGAGCTCGCGCGCGCCGTGCTCGGAAAGACGCTTCAGGACTCCGGCGAGATTCCGATTGCGAAATCGTTCTCCCGGACGCGGACCGCGAAGGCGGCTCGGGCCGCGCTCCGGCGCCGCAGACGTGCGTGTCCGGCCGTCGATATAGCCCTGGTCACCGTCGCGCCGCCCCGCCGGCGCGGGTCCTCCGGGGGTCGCCGGCGACACATCATCGCCCACAACTCCGAGCTCAGCGCCGTGTCGTGTATTCGCCAGCTGAAGTCGAGCCCCCCGATTCCACGAGAGGCTGGTCAACGGCGCCACCGGAAAGCCCTCCTCGGCCAGCCGTCGCGCCGGCTCGAGCACTCGCTCCAACGAGAGTCGCCCGAAACGTTTCACCGTGTCCTCCCACGCCGCCGCGGCGCCCGGTACCGTGACGGTGTGGGCATGGAAGGGAGGAAGGCCGTCGGCGAATCCGTCCGCCCGCACCCGTGCAAGGTCGAGTGCCGCCGGACTCCGGCCCGAACCGTTCAAAGCGTGCACCGTTCCGCTTTCCCCCTCGAAGAAGAGACAGAATGCGTCGCCGCCGAGCCCTGTCGAGCACGGCTCGGTCACCTGCAGGGCGGCGGCCGCGGCAACGGCCGCATCGGCAGCGGTACCCCCGGCACGGAGAATCTCGACCCCTGCCTGTGTTGCGAGCGGTTGACTGGTCGCCACCGCACCACCGAGAGATGCAACCGGTGATCGTCGGGAGATGTAGGCACTGTTCGAGTGGAAGTTCATGCTGTTAGACCTCGAGCTTTTCGGTGTCACGACGGCGAAGCTGACGCTGCGCGTCGAACGAGCAGTCCGCGAAGAACCCCGCCGGTGAGTATCTGAAACGGATGATAGAAGAGAAGAGGCAGAAGCGCAAAACCGAGCACTTCCGGCCTCGAACCGAAATAGACGGTGAGGAGTGGGACGCCCATCGCCATCGTCTTCTGCGGAGCACAGAACAGCATCGAGACCCGATCGGCGCGTGGCAGGCGCAGTGACCGCCCGACGAAGACCGATGCGGCGATGAACAGCAGATGGCTCGCGGCGAGGAACGCGAACGGAACAGGCAGTTCGGTCACGCGGCGCAGGAAGTCCGGGTCCGAGGCAGTGCTCGAGATGGTAAGAAAGATGATCGTCAGGATGAGCCCACTGCTGATCGAAGAGACACGCTTTTTCAGCCGGTCGGCAAGATCGCGCGCCCTCCGGCGCAGAAGCTGCCCGACGGCAACCGGCAGAACCATGATCAACGCCAGATCTCCCATTACGCCGACGATCTCGTTCGGCGGCAGTCCCGCCGCTCCGGCCGATAGGAATATGCTGAGCAGCAGCGGAGAGACAACGATACCGATCGTGTTCGCGAGCGCGGAGTTGAACATCGTTCCGACCGTATTGCCGCCGCTCGTCTGGGTGAGAATGGTCGAAGAGGAGATCGTCGTCGGCAACACCGCAAGCGCGTAGAAGCCGATCGGGAGATTGCCGCCGAGATAGCCGCCAAAAAGCGGTGTAAAGATGGCGAAGTAAGCGGGGATGAAACCGAAAATGAGAAGCTGCACCGCCACGTGCAGCCGCACGTTGTTCAAGCCGCGCTGGATCTGTTCGGACGGCAGGGTGAATCCGGTCATCAGAAAGAAGACGAGCACGATTACCGACTGCGTTACGCCGCCGGGATTGAGCGTGTCACCGGCACCGGGAAGAGAGAAACCCGCGAGGAGCACTACGACAATCCCGTAGAGAAACCAATTGCGTCTGATGTGCTGTAGCATCTTCGTCTCTTATACAACGGATCAACGGCCGAATGCGACCGCCGGGAGGACACTCACGACGAAGTGTAGTACTGTTGCAACTACAATGAATATCGCAATCGCGATGACGATCGGATTCGTCGGCACCTCGGTTATACACATATCCAAAGGGATGATGAAGCTCGGCATCTCGCGGATGCGGGCCGGGCGAGCTGGTGACGGCGGCGTCCGGCGTGTATCAATCGTATACATCGCCGGTATGTTCGCGAACTTCACCACGCCGTTCTGGGTAATGCCGGCGAATCTCTTTGCGCCGACGGTGTTCTATACCTCGATGTACGGTACCGGCCTCGTCGCCGGCGCAACACTCATTCAGAGTGCACCTCATCTCGACCATGCATTGACAGCAACCCCGACCCGGCATAGCGTTCTCGACGGGGGAGCTGCACCGTTTCGATGAAACGCTTGAGGATTCTTCACAGCGCCGATTTCCATATCGGCATGCGATTTCGCGCCTATGCGTGCGGAGAGCTGTTGCGCGAGGCACGGCTCTCGGCGGTGGATCGTGTGGTAGCGTCGGCGAACGAACGCGAGTGCGACATCCTGACCGTCGGCGGCGATCTATTCGAGCGACGCTCGATTCCGAAGGCCGACGTGCGACGGGTTACAGATGCGCTCGCACACTTCTCCGGGGTCGCCGTCCTCGTGCTCCCCGGAAATCACGACTATGTCGGCGGGGAGAGCTCGCTGTGGGGCGAGTTCCGCCGTTCGAGCGCCGATCACGTATACCTCCTGGATGAGCCGCAGCCGTTCGATCTGCGTCCGTTGGGCCTCGAGGCGGTAGTCTTCCCCGCCCCGTGCGACGCCAAACACTCCGACACGAACCGGATCGGGTGGGTCGCCGAACGACTGAACGGCCGGTGGGGCGAGGATGAAACGGCCGAAGACGAGCCGGTCGATGCAGACACGGTGCTGCTCGGGCTCGCCCACGGCAGCATCGAAGGGGTATCGCCCGACTTCGCGGAGAACTACTTCCCCATGACGCGTTCGGAGCTGGAGCGGTCGGTAGTCGATCTGTGGTTGATGGGCCATTCCCACGTCACCTGGCCGCCGTCACCCGACCCGCGAGAGCGCATCGTGAATCCGGGCACTCCGGAGCCGGATGGGTTCGACTGTTCGCACGCAGGGCACGCGCTGTACATCGAGTTCGGCGACGCGACACCCGGGCGTGACTCCGCAGCCGGCACTCGGCGCGACTCTCAGAATTCGATCGACTCCTCGCCGCGGCGTGCTCCATCGAGTATCGAGATCGTGGAAACCGGTATGTATCGTTTCCGCCGCGAGCGCCGCACGTTGCGCAACGTGCACGACGTTCGAAGACTCACCTCCGACCTCGCCGTTGCGAGTCTCTCGAACACCGCCGTCCGCCTCATTCTCGACGGCCGCCTCGACGACGAGGGAATGCAGGCGCTGCCGGAGGCGTTCGAGCGGATACGATCGAGCGTTCTCGAGCTCGAGATACGACGCGACGATCTGCACGAGGCGATTACCCGCGAACGCATCGATCGCGAGTACGCGTCCGGTTCGTTCGCCGCCCGGCTTCTTCACGAGCTCGCCGAGGCGCACGATCACGAGGCGCTCGAAGAGGCGTGGGAGTTACTCAGGGAGTCGGCTCAATGATCGTTCGACGCCTCCGGCTGCAACCGTTCGCCGGTATTGCCGATCGCACGGTGGAATTGCAGCGCGGGCTCAATGTCGTACTCGGTCGCAACGAGGCGGGTAAGTCAACGCTGATGCATGCGCTGCGATTCGCGCTTTTCGAGTCCACGCAGCTCACCCCGAAGCAGTTCGAGTCGACGGTAGGGTCGCTGCTGCCGGCAACCGGCGGCGATCTGGTGCGAGTGGAGGCGGATGTCGAGCTCGCGGACGGCCCGGCGGATTCGCTATTGCGGATACACAAGCTCTGGAAACGCGGAAACCGCGCCGGTTCGACGACACTGTTCCTGCCGAACGGTTCGGAGATCGCGTCGGCCGCCGATGCCGAGAGCGCGATCGGGGCACGACTGCCGTGTTCCCGTGCGACGTTCGAGTCGGTGCTGCTTTCGCAGCAGGGCGGCGTGTACACGGCGCTGGAAAACGGTCCGGCGAACGAAACATCGGAGGAACTCGGACGGATACTGCGCAGCGCGGTCATGGAGACAGGCGGGGTCTCGATGGAGCGGTTCTTCACTCGCCTCGAAGAGCGGCTGAACGAATACCTCTCCAAATGGGACCGCAAGATGGAGTACCCGGAGGGCGGACGAGGCGTCGCGAATCGTCTGACACGCGGGATCGGCGAGGTAGTCAAGGCATTCTACCAGAAGGAAGAGGTTCGCCTGCAGCTCGAGGCGGCACGCGAGCATGAATCGCGCATGTTCGAAGCAGAGAAGCGGTTGATCGACGTCGGCCGGAGCCTTCAGAAGACCGAATCCGAGTACACCGAAAAGGCATCGCTGCTCAACGCGGCGCGTGAGCGCGCCCGTGTCGAAAGCGAAATCGGAAGGATCGACGCGACCCTGGAGACGCTTTCAGAGCTCACGCGCAAGTGGCCGGTTGCCGAGCACGAACTCGGCGAGTTGCCCGCTTCCATAAAGACGGCGAGCACCGAGGTCGAAGCACTCCGGCAGCGTCTGGAAGCGGCACAGCGCGCCGAACAGCGACGGCGCGGACTCGATCGCGCCCGTCGCATCGCGGCAATCGGAGAGAAGGTTTCCGCTGCCGAAGGCGAGCTCGCCGGAGGTCCGCTCGTGAACGAGGAGACGATACGGGAAGTGCGGGAGCTGGAGTCGGAGCGGGCACGGTTGAGCGCGAGAATCGAGGCTGCCGTTCTGTCGATCTCGCTGCACTTCTCCGAGAAGGATAGCGTGATCGTGACCCGAGCCGACGGGGCGCACGAGACCATCTCCGCCGATGCAGGCGAAGTCCGTGCGATTCGGGCCGACGCGAAGCTGAACCTCGAACACGGCGGAGTGCACATCAGCGTAATGGCCGGGGAGGGGGAGCTCGACGAGGCGATCGCGAAGCGCAACGATTGTGTCGGACGCCTCGCGTCGGTGCTGGAGCAGGTCGGCGTCGAGAGCATCGCGGAGGCGGAGGCGAAGTTCGAGCGGTACCGAGAGCGGAGGCAGGCGCTCGACTACCACCGTAGTGAGCTCGATGCGGAGCTCGCAGGTGAACGATACGAGGATGTGGTCTCGCTTCTGGCCGAAGAAGTGTCCGAGCATGCGCCTGAAGACGTGGATGAACTGCGCGAGAAACTTGCAAATGCCCGTCAGCGCTTGGCTGATCTCGAGAGAAGGCGCGAGGAGCTTTCGACAGCCATAGCGGCCTGGAAAGAGAAGTACGGCACGTACGAAGGAATGTCGGCAACCACCGGTGATCTGCGTTCCGAGCAGAACAGACTCACCAGGCAGCTCGAAGAGCTACCGCGACTGCCGGCCGGAGTGCCGGACGCCGAGAGCTTCGTCCGGGAGGTCGAGGCGTTGAGCGATCGACGCGAGGAGCTTCGCGAGGAGCTCGGACAGCTGAGAATTCGAGCGGCGGAGCTCGAGGCCTCGGCCCCCGAGGAGTCGGCGGAAGAGCTTGCGGGGCGCTACGAGGCAGCGTGCGAACGGTTCGAACAGGCGAAGAGTCGGGGAGACGCTATCGCGCGGGTACGCGATCGCGCGCTCGCA
The DNA here is from genome assembly GCA_003552745.1 of Spirochaetaceae bacterium. Lineage (GTDB taxonomy): Bacteria > Spirochaetota > Spirochaetia > DSM-27196 > SKKC01 > SLAN01. The sequence continues at coordinate 6,660 of PUOG01000113.1, read as the reverse complement.
CTCAGAGAGCACCTCGAGGGTGACGTTTGGGGTCCGCTGCAGAAGCGATTCGGTGAATGGCTTGCAGGAACGACAGGAGAGCGATTCGCGTCGGTAGAAATGGATGAGACGCGTGCGCACGCGTTCGCGACGGCGGAGGGCGTTCGCCTTGCTCAGAACCAGCTCTCCTGGGGCACGCGGGACAGTATTGCACTCGCTCTTCGTCTGACACTGGCGGAGTACACCATCGGTGACGAACGCGGGTTCGTCGTTTTCGACGATCCGCTCGTCGATATGGACCCGCTGCGGCGTTCGGCGGCGTGTGAAGCGATCGCCCGATTCGCCGAACGGTTCCAGACGATCGTTCTGACCTGTCATCCGCAGCATGCCGAGGAGCTCGGCGGCCACACCATCCGGTTCGACTAGGCGTTCCCACCTCTGATAAGGTGTGGCGTTGTGAGTGCACTATCCAATTGGGCCACAGAGATTCAGTCGTCGGTCGGTGAGGTATTCTTCGGTAAACCGGAGGTGATCGAGAAGCTGCTCGTTTCGGTGTTGTGTCGCGGACACGTACTGCTCGAGGATGTGCCCGGTGTCGGCAAGACGATTCTCGCGCGAGCGCTTGCGACGAGTCTCGGTGGTGAGTTTTCGCGAATTCAGTGCACCCCCGACCTGCTTCCGGCGGACGTTCTCGGTGTGAGTGTGTACAACCCGCGCGACGGCTCGTTCACATTCCGGGAGGGACCGATTCAGGCGAACATCGTACTCGTCGACGAGATAAACCGGGCCACACCGCGGACACAGAGCGCCCTGCTCGAAGCGATGGCCGAGGGCCAGGTTTCGGTAGAAGGGCAGCGACGACCGCTGCCGGAGCCGTTCTTCCTCATCGCAACGGAAAATCCGGTGGAGTTCGAAGGCACCTTTCCTCTTCCCGAGGCGCAGAAAGACCGTTTTCTGATGAATCTTTCGATCGGCTATCCGCAGCGCGACGACGAGTTGCGCATCGTCGAAAGCCAGCGCAGAACGACCCATCCGGTAACCGACCTGCGCCCGTGTACCGATCCGGAAACCGTTACTTCGCTTCAGGCCGACGCGGTGGGTGTCCACGTAGACCGGCAGGTTTCCGATTACATCATGCGATTGGTGGAAGCGACACGAGAACGCCGTGACGTTCGAATCGGGGTGTCCCCACGCGGGACGCTCGCGCTGTACAAGTGCTCCCAGGCGCTCGCGGCGGTACGCGACCGCGACTACGTCATCCCGGAGGATGTGAAAGAGCTCGTTCGACCGGTTTTCGCCAAGCGAATAATCATGAGCTCGGATGCGCTGATCAAGGGGCGATCGGCGGACGATGTTCTCGACGATGTCGTCGACAGCGTCGCGCCGCCGGTAATGCGGGAGGCATAACGATGCCCGGGCGGGTCGTCGCCGTCTCGTTGATCCTTTTCTTTCTCTTCGCCACCGTACCGGTTGCCGCCGTGCAGTGGGTGACACTCTTCGGGATGCTCGTTATCGTCGCAAGTGCGCTCTGGAGTAACCGCACGCGCAAGAGGCTGACCGTAACGCGCCGCGACACGGTAGTGTCCGTTTTTCGATTCCAGAAGGCCGAGATGCAGGTGGAGGTCCGCAACGGAAGCATCTTTCCCATTGCCCACCTCTCGGTGACCGACCCGTGCGGCCGGTTGCGCGCGGAGGGACGCACGAGCGCGGTCGTCAGCCTGAATGCAGGTGCGCGGATGTTTCTGCGTTACCGGATCCATGGGATAATGCGTGGAGTTCACGAGACAGGGCCGCTCCGCGTGCGAGGAGGCGATCCTCTCGGACTCTTTCCGTGGTATACGGTAGTCGGTGATACGGCGCGGATCACCGTCTATCCGGCACTTCATCCGGTGTACCTCCCCTACCGTCGCGGTCTTCCCGCCGGAAATCTGTCGACCGCGAATCCAATCTACGAAGACACAACGCGTTTTCGCTCGCTGCGGGGCTATATCCGCGGTGACGATCCGCGCCGGATTTCGTGGAAAGCCACCGCCCGGACCGGCGAGCTGCACACGATGGAGTACTTACCTGCACTCTCCTTTCCGCTGCTCATTCTGCTGAATCTTCGCTCCGACGAGTACGAGATAAAGCGTCGATACCAGGCGATCGAGCGAAACATCGAGGCCGCGGCGGCGCTGGTCGTCTATGCTCAGCGTCTCGCACAGCCGGTCGGCCTGTCGGTTTCCGGCAAGGTAGACGGCACGGACGGCGAATTCGGTTTTCCGCTTGCCTCCGGATACGCGCATACGGTGAGCCTGCTACGTGCGCTCGCCACATGCAGCTCACACCCGGGCAGCTTCGATGTCGGCGCAATCCAGTCGGCCGGCGGCAGCATTCCGTACGGAACGCGGATCTTCTACATCGGCCCCGCACTCGACGCCGAGTCGGTTATCGCGCTGTCGGGTCTCGCGCATGGCGAAACGACACTGGATCTGCTCTACACGAGCCGACGCCGCCGGGAACATGAACGTTTCATTCCCGCATCGGTGACGATTCGAGAGATCCCCGAGTACGGAGATTTTCGGTTTGCCGGTTGATCGCAGAAGCCGCACAACGAGCCTGCTCTTCTGCTCCGGGTTCCCGGTGCTCTTTACTCTCACCGCGGCGCTGTTGGTTCGCGATATTCTGCTTATTCCGGGGCCGGGTGCGCTTACCGTGCTTCTCATCACCATCGGATCGGTGTCGTATCATGCGGTCGGTTCGCGCCTGGAGAACTACGCAAGAGCGCGCTACGCGCGGCTACGTGCATTTCTCATCGTGCTTCTCGTCTCCTATGCAGCACTCGCGCTCGCACGGAGCGGACCGCTTGTCACCCGATTCGTGCCCGATCCTCTCCACGCATGGAGGCTCGTTCTCGTCGTCGGCGCATGGAGTCTGTCGTCGGCACTGTTCACGGTTATCGCCGACCGGAACGCAATGCTGCGGCTCGTGTACGAGCAGCGCACTCCGGAGCGACGCGAACAGGTTCTGCGGGAGATGTCCGACGTTACCGCCGAGTCGATGGCTCGGTTTCGCTCGCTGCGCAGAGTGCTTTCCACGCTGTTCGTTCTCCTCGTAATCGTAGTGCTTGTTGCATGGCCGTTGGGGCGGACGCCGTCGATGTCGTCATTCGTGCTTCTGATACTGCTCGCAATCGCGCGCTACCTGACCTCGGCGGCAATCGAGAGCTTTCTCGACGAGTATCGCTATGTCGGCGACGGAAACCGGCTGCCGGCGCGATACCGGATGCGCCGGCTCCGGCACGCTGCAACACTTCTCGTTCTATCCGCACTCTTCGCTTTCGCGATCGCCGGCGAACAAACGCTCCTGCCTCCCGATACACTCATGCGCATTGCCGATTTCATCGACGGGTTATTCCCGACAGTCGATCTGGAAGCCGAGTTTCCGACTATCGACCGAACACCGCCGACCGATCCGATCGAAGATATCAGGCGGGAGTTCATGCCGGAGGAAGATCCCGCACCGCCGGCGTGGACGGAGTGGCTGATGACATTCCTTCGCCGGCTTGCGTTGACCGGAGCGATCACCGCCGTCGTAGCGTTTCTGGTTTCGCCGCTCTTCACCCGGGAGATTCGACGGAAGCTGCGCCGGTTTCGACTGCGCGAGGCGCTCGATCTCTGGCTCGCCGTACTCCGAAAGCGGTTGTCGTATTTCGCGAGGCTGATTCGCTTTCTCTCGCTGGCCCGGGAGCGCCGCCCGACGCTGCGATTCCGGTCGCCGTGGCGTCGGCCGGGACACAGAGAGTCGGGTTCCACAGGACATTCGGAAAGTGGCGCCGAGCGCAGGCGTCTTGCGAAGGTTTCGCAGCGCTTCGCGCGATTCTCGAAATGGGCGCGTCGCAACGGAATCGCACGCCGGGAGTCTGAAGCGCCGCGCGAGTTTGCCGAGAGGATTGCCGTACGGGCGCCCGTGGTCGCCGATGCGCTCCGCACCTTCGCCGACCGTTATGAGCAGGCTCTTTTCGGCGGTAGGCCGTTAAGCAACAACGAGAACCGTGAGATGGATGAAGCGCTTCGAACGGTGCTCCGGTTTCGACTCGAGCGTTAGGTGGCTACGAGAGCTCTTTGATCCGGTCGCGAATACGCGCTGCTTCCTCGTAGTCTTCTTCCTCGAGCGCCTTGTTCAGCGCTTTTTCGAGACGCGTGAGCTCGAGCTCGGTTTCGTCGGCCGGTGATTCAGCGCTTTCCTCGGCTTCCTCCTCGGCCTCCGAGACGAGACTCGCGGCGATCCCCGCCTCCTCGACAAGCGCTTCCTCGATGTAGATATCACATTGAACGCGAGCGGCGATCCCGAGAGCATCCGAGGGTCGCGCATCGATCGTGTGCCGTTTTTCTCCCTCGACGAGGAGGAGGTGGGCATAGAACGTTCCGTCGCGCAACTCGTAGATCTCCACGCGTTCGACCTGAACGCCGACCTGCTCGAGAACGTTGAGAAACAGATCGTGCGTTAAGGGCCGCGGCATGGTCGTTCGGCTGAGAGCCACGAGGATCGACTGCGCCTCGAGTTGACCGATTATGATCGGTACCGCGCGATCGGATTGCAACGGCTTGACGATAACCGCGTTTCCCTTGTCGGTACGCGCAACCGTCCAGATTTCGGCCTCAATGAGCATAACGTCCGCACTCCCTGCCTGTTCAAGGTACGATAGGATGCGGTTCTTTTCAATCGGCGGTTGCTGGTCATACCCGAATATGCGCGATATCATCGCAATACCATGGATCTGTTGAGAAGACACAGGAGAGCCTCGATCGTTTTCGTGCTTCTCGTCGCGGCGCTGCATTCCACGTATGCGCTCGAGGACGTGTTGAGCGAGGTCGATGAACTCCACGAGCTCGACGAGCACGACCGGGTGCTGCAGCTGATCGATTCGGAGCTCGCGAGGACTCACGGGGATAGCGACCGGGCGCAATTGTACTGGAGAAAGGCGCGAGCCATACTGAGCGACACCGATCTGCGGCATGGAGACGGTGAGCTTTCCGATCGCGAGGCAAGGAATCGGCTGGGAGACGGCGAGGAGGCCGGTCGGAGAGCGATTGAGCTCGACGACTCGAGTGCGGATGCACACTTCTGGACCGGTTCCACGATTGGACTCGCGGGCCAGATACGAGGTGTCTTGCGAGCGCTGACGGCGGCCGGCACGGTTCGTGACTACGCCGAGGCGGCGATCGAACGCAATCGGGATCACAAGGAGGCGCACTACCTCCTCGGGGTGCTCTACCGTGAGCTCCCCGGTGGGATCATCTCGTTCGGCGATGACGATCGTGCGGTCGAATACGGTCGCCGGGCGATCGAGCTGCACGAGCGCGAGTACGACGCCGGAATGGTACCGTACCGCTACTTCGACTTCTACCTCGATCTGGCCGAGTCGCTCATCGACCGCGGCGACAGCGGCGACTCCGAGGAGGCTGACGGTCTGATCGGATTCGTGCAGCGGGAGCTACGACGGCTCGGCCGCCTGAACCTGCGACAGCAGTTCGCCGAGGAGCGGGCGAAAGAGCTGGAAGAGGAACTCTGAGAAGCAGGCGGATGTTATCCGCCTGTGGCGAGCTCGCGATCGAGGCTCAGCAGCTCCTCCCGTGCGGTTTCAGGCAGCTTCTCGAGAAGTCGCCGCCGACAGCGAACCCCCTCCGAGATCTTGTCGGATCGGGATATGCTCTTCTCCTCGGAGGTCTGGGATTTCGCGGTCAGCCACTCGAGCACACGGCGTTTTCCCCCAGGCGGGCGGCCGGAGCGTGCCGCAGCCCACGTGACCTTGCGGTTGCGGTAGTAGAGATCCATGTCCACGAGGCGATTCCCATCATCATCATATTCCAGACCTACCAGCATCTCCTTGACGAACGCAGGCTCCGACAACGTGAACAGTCGGACCTGAAACGCGATAACCGACATGAGCGTAAGCGCGTTGTCTTCGGTCCAGCGCTCACCGAGAACCATTCCGAGCTCCAGTCCGGCGAGCACCGTTAACAGGCGTCTGTAGTGAAGATCGTATCGTTCCGATGAGTCGAAGATATTCACACGCAGCTCATACCATTCCTGGGCGTCCAGATTCTCGGTGATATAGACGAGCGCCTCGCGCCGAAGCGTCTCGAAGACACGCGCACCGGAGCGGCGAACGAGTAGAAGTGTCGGTGCGAGGTCACTCTCGTTCAGACGTTCGTTGAGCGGTTGTTCGGTGAGCGCAAGCAATGTGTCGTCCCTTCCACCGTGTTCGATCCCGTAATCGAAATCGCCACGCGTTGCTTCGAGGCGCTGTTCGAGCCGGGCGAGTATCTTCTCACTCGAACCGGTATACCGCATGAGCAGTATCGTCGGACCGAGCGTCGGGACGATCGCCGGGTGATCGACGGATTCGTCGCCGCCGATACGATCGCCGGAGTAGAGGTCGACGAGAAACGATGCAATCTCTTCGTTTATGAGTACGACGGCGTAGAGGTCGTTCAAGCGGGGAGGACCGGCATTCTCGGCTTCGTCAATAAGACAGAGCGTGCTCTCATCGGTGGCGCGGTCGAGCCCTTCGTGGAAACCGCAGCGGATCGAGTCGGGAAAGCGCAACAGGGCGGAGACACACCCCTTCGGATCGTCGGTGTGCAACGTGACCACTCGTGGTCCTGTACGAAGCAAGAACATCGCTACATCCCGGCG
>PUOG01000055.1 GCA_003552745.1 Spirochaetaceae bacterium | reverse complement strand
TGCCGAACGGTCAGCTGGCGTATCCGGTCGACCTCAGCATCGCCGGCAGTTTCATGATGTTGCAGGCAGTGCGCGAAGGACTGGGAACGTGTATGATTACGACGTTCGATGAGCAGGATGTAAAGTCGATTCTTACGGTGCCGTATTCAATGCGCGTTGTAATGCTCATTACCATTGGACATACCGACAGCGAGAAACCGCATCTCGACCGGCTGCCGACCGATCGCATAGCTGCCTTCGATCATTGGTAGAGCGTCACTCACTGCCTTCGGCCGGATATTCATACTCCAGTGAATCGATCCGTGCCTTCTGTTCGATCGCCAGATCGATTACTGCATCGATGAGTTCGGGATAGCTGAGGCCGAGTTCCCGGCAGAGTACCGGAAACATGCTGATGCGCGTGAATCCCGGGATTGTGTTAATCTCGTTCAGCATGATTTCGCCGGCACCGTCATCGAGGAAAAGATCGACGCGTGCGAGGCCGTGGCAATCGACGGCGCGATAGGCGCGTACGGCGGTTTCCCGTATCGTAATGCTGACTTCGTGATCGAGCTGCGCCGGAACGATCAGGGCAGCACCGTCCTCATCGATGTATTTGGCCCGGTAGTCGTAGAAACCGTGTCGCGGAACGATTTCCCCTATTGCCCATGCCTGCGGCGAACTATTTCCCGTGACCGAACACTCGACTTCACGAGCTTTGATTTCCGGCTCGATTACGAGTTTGGAATCGAAGCGCGCGGCGTGGCGTACTGCATCGGCGAGCTCGGCACTCGATTCCGCACGTGTCACGCCGACGCTGCTGCCGCCACGAGCCGGCTTCACGAAAATCGCAGTCGGGCCGAATGCGAGCCGCGTCTGTTCTTCGATCTCCGTGAGCCAGTTGCCGGTGGGACCGTTCGGTGGGACCTCATACGAGACGAACGGAACACACGGTAGTCCTGCCTGCATCCACAACGACTTAGACAGCGCCTTGTCGAATCCGATCGAGCTTCCGGCAACCCCGGCTCCGACATAGGCGAGATCGCCACACTCGAGGTAGCCCTGCACGGTTCCGTCTTCGCCGAAGGTGCCGTGGAGCACTGGGAAGACGGCGTCGACCGGAATGTGAGTACCGTCGTCCACATGCAGACCCGCCGCAGGGATGGCAAAGACGCGAGGTCGATCCGAATCGATCGTGACGGTGACGTCCGAGGTACGTACGCGCTCGATCCAATCGTCTGACTGCAGCCGCCACATTCCCGACTTTTCGATTCCGATGAGCACAACACTGTTCCGATCGAGGTCGATATTGCGGAGAATACTCGTCGCCGATTGAAGCGAAACTTCGTGTTCTCCACTTTTCCCGCCGTACAGCAGTGCGATACGCCGTCTTTCATCCATTTCGATACCCCATATCGTTGAGGAGCTCCCGGGTGATCGTAAGTTCGTTCCAGTCGACTGCACGATCGTTGTAGAGAATGCTCGACTCGTGGCCTTTCCCGAGAAGCAGCACCGTATCTCCAACCGTGGCCAGGCGCAGCGCACGTCGAATAGCTTCGCGGCGGTCCGGAACGAGAAACAGGTCGTGTTCTCGACGATGCCGCCGACAACCAACCGCGATTTCCTCGAGTATACGTTGCGGCTTTTCCCCTCGAGGGTCTTCGTCCGCGAGGATTATGACGTCCGCATATCGGTCGGCGACGCGCCCCTGCAGTTTGCGCTTCCGGCGGTCGCGCTCACCCGCCGATCCGAATACGACGATCAGACGTCCGCCGGTGAGGTCACGAACCTGTGGAAGTACCTGCTCGAAGCTGCCGGGCGTATGAGCGAAGTCGACGATGACTGAGAAGCTTTGTCCTTCATCCACCCGTTCCATCCGTCCTTTCAGTGGACGAAGTGATGGAAGCTTCTCGATTACGGGCGCCCACGCACTGTGAGTGGCGGCCTTTGCTCCGATAAGTGCTGCGAGGGAGTTCGCGATGTTGAACCCCCCCGGGAGTTCGAGCTGTGCGTCATATCGCGCTCCTTCGACCTCGATTTTGAATTGCGCTGAATCGACAGCGATGTCGACATCGACAGCCCTTACATCCGCCGGACGACCGGTGGCGCTGTAGGTGTAGAGTCGCCGGCTCGTTGCCTCGCGGAACACGTCCGCGCTCGGGTCGTCGGAGTTTATTACCGCGAATTCACCGAACGGTGCGCCCGAAAGCTCGCGGTCGAGAGCGGCGAACAGGCGCGTCTTGTCGCTACGGTAGCGCTCGAACGATCCGTGAAACTCCAGGTGTTCGTGGCTCACATTCGTCATGACCGCGCCCCGCCACCAGACATCAGCGAGTCGTTCCGTCTTCTCCGACAATCCGTGCGATGTCGCCTCGACGACCGCATAGTTCAAGCCGCTCGATCTCATTTCGGATAGAAGTTGATGTACCTCCGGTGCCTCCGGGGTAGACTGACGAAACGGATTCGCGCGGGTGCCGGTTCCGGTATCGACGAGTACGGTACTGAGCAGCCCGGCCCGGAGTCCGAGAGCGGCGAGAAGCTGATAGAGCAGGTAGGCGGTAGTGCTCTTTCCGTCGGTTCCCGTGATACCGATACAGCACAACTCACGCGACGGATGGTCGTAAAAGGAGGCCGCGGCGATACTCAGAGCGCGTCGGACCGATGGAGTCTGGACGAACACGGCGGCCGAGCTCTTCGATTCGGGGACGCGGCGTTGATGCACGATCGCCGATGCACCGGCGTCGAGCGCTTCCGCAATGTATCGGTGCCCGTCGGTGTGTTCTCCCGGAATCGCGAAGAAGAGATCGCCTTCACGCACTTCTCGGGAATCGTAGCGGACGCCGCCGATCGCGATGTCCGTGTCACCCTGTACCTTGAGCTGCTTCAATCCGTCGAGCAGGGTGGATAGCGTATGCGCGGCCATGCCGGGTATCCTACCAACCGGACCATGCTAGAGCAAGAACGACTCGACTCACCGTACCTGACTCGACAGTTGATCGCGTACATCGGCAACAAACGGCGGCTACTCGGCTTCCTTCGTGAACTGTTCGCCGAGCACGAGCGTGGGCGAGGGATTACAACCTTCGTCGACCCGTTCGCCGGTAGCGGAGCGGTGGCACGGCTCGGCCGCCGGCGGGGCTACCGCGTCGCGGCCGCGGATATCGAGCGCTACGCGGCGGTGCTCAACCGTGCGGCGCTGTGCGCCGATCCGACCGAAGCCGACACGCTTCTACACGCTTACGGTGGACTGGAAGCGGCGATCGGCGAGCTGAACGACATCGGAGGGAATGCGTTCGACGCTGCAAAAGTCGGGACGGCGGATGGGACGGCGCGTGGATACATCTCCACGCACTACGCACCGCGGGAGACGGCCTCGTCCGACTACCGCACCGAGCGGCTCTTCTACACGGCGGAAAACGCCGCATTCATCGACGCGGTGCGCGATACGATAGAAGAATGGTTTCGTTGCGACACCGAAGAGGGACAGCACCCGGACGCCGTGACGAAGTCGCTCCTGCTCGCACCGTTGCTCTACGAGGCGTCGGTACACGCGAATACCTCGGGGGTGTTCAAGGCGTTCCACAAAGGCTTCGGCGGTCACGGGAAAGATGCGCTGGGGCGTATCCTCGCTCGCGCCGAGCTGGAGGTTCCGCCGCTGAGTAACGGGCCGGAAGCAGAGGTTGCGCGGTGCGATGCCGTGCGGTTTTGCAGCAACCATCCCGCCGACATCGTCTATCTGGATCCCCCATACAATCAGCATCAGTACGGTAGCAACTACTTCATGTTGAATACCATTGCGCGTTGGGACAAGCCCGAAGTCGATCGAACCCGCCATATGGACGGTTCATTGTTCCGAAAGGCTGGTATCCGCGGCGACTGGACGGAGACTCGAAGCCGGTTCTGTTCCCGGGCGACCGCAGTACGCGCATTCGAGGAGTTGCTCGATTCGATCGATGCGAGGGTCATCGTACTCAGCTACAACACCGAGGGAATCGTTCCGTTCGAGGAGCTGTACGAACTGCTTGCCCGTCGCGGGGAGGTCACCATCCGCAGCCGGGATTATGTCCAGTTTCGGGGTGGAAGGCAGAGCAACGATCGTAAAGTGCACACTTCCGAAATCGCGTTTACGGTTGATGTATCGACTCGAAGTGCGTCGCCGCCCGCCGCGCGGGCAGCGCATGCGGCGCGCGCACTGCGGATCAACGCCCTTACACGTGCCGCATTCGCCCCTGAACGAGTCGTCGATCGGTTCGGTTCGGAACATGCGCTCATTCAGTCCGGATCAGACGTGACGATGCTCTTCGAACGCGGGCTAACCGTGCGTACGAACGCGAGCGTAGAGACACTCCAGCAGCTACCGATCGAAACACTGAAACGATTGGAGAGCGATCTTTCTTTCGCGGCGTGTCGCGACAATGTCGAGGAGCTCGAGGTCTTGCTCGGACTCCTCGAACGTGGCGTCGCGACTCGCTCGGAAGTGCCGGTGCTCGAGCGGCGGTCGCTTCAACTGCTGCGCAAGCTCGCTCACCCGCGCTATCGGGGAGAGTACGAACGGCTGCTCGAACGATTCCTGTGCGATAGAGAAAGGGTCTCGCGGCACCAGAAGAGCGTAGCCGCACTCAGGAAGAGCGCGGCCGCGCGATTCGATCGGCGCCGGTAACGCTCCGGCGCGTCAGCTTGACGCCTAAAAGCGCCAATCGCTACAGTGACGACCATAATGAAGAAACGTCGACTCGTGACCTCCGCCCTCCCGTACGTGAACAATATTCCGCACCTCGGGAATTTGATTCAGGTGCTGTCCGCGGATGTATTTGCTCGTTACTGCCGACTCGCCGGCTATGAGACGCTCTATATCTGCGGGACGGATGAGTACGGCACCGCTACCGAGACCCGTGCACGCGAGGAGGGGATCACTCCGAAAGAGCTTTGCACCCGCTATTACGAGATACACAAGAACATCTATGACTGGTTTCATATCGCCTTCGACCGATTCGGTCGCACTTCGACACAGGCGCAGACGGAGATCGTGCAGCACATCTTCCTGAAGCTATATGAGAACGGCTATATCAACGAGCACGAGATAGAGCAGCTCTACTCGGAAGAAAGCAAGATGTTTCTTGCCGACCGTTACGTGCGCGGCACCTGCCCGCACTGCGGGTATAACGAAGCGCGGGGCGACCAGTGTGAGAGCTGTGGTAAGGTGCTCGATCCGGCGGATCTAATCGAACCGCGCAGCGCCGTTGATAATTCTGCCCCGGTGCTTCGGAAAACGCGCCATCTTTACATCAATCTGCCTGCAATACTCCCCAAGTTGCAGGAGTGGATGGATGGGGCGAGTAAACGCGGTCGCTGGGCGTACAACGCGCTGCAAATGACGCAAGGATGGATACGCGATGGGCTTCGTGAACGGAGCATTACACGCGACCTCCAGTGGGGAATCCCCGTACCGCTCGAGGATTTTCGCGACAAGGTGTTTTATGTCTGGTTCGACGCACCGATCGGCTATATCTCGATCACCGCCAACCACACCGACGAGTGGGAGAGCTGGTGGCGCGATCCGGACAACGTCGAGCTCTTCCAGTTCATCGGCAAGGACAATATTCCGTTTCATACCGTGATTTTCCCGAGTTCGCTGCTCGGTACGGGCGAGCGCTGGACGTTGCTCCATCATATGAGCTCGACCGAGTACCTTAACTACGAGAGCGGGAAGTTCTCCAAGAGTCAGGGTGTCGGCGTATTCGGCAACGACGCGCAGGATACCGGTATCCCAGCCGATGTGTGGCGCTTCTACATCTTCTACAATCGACCGGAGACGAGCGATGCGGTGTTCACATGGGATGATTTCCAGGAGCAGACAAACGGGCAGCTTATCGGAAACCTTGCGAATCTCGTCAATCGCACCCTCACGTTCGTCAGCCGTTACTACGACGGCGTACTTCCTGAAGGTGCCGGCGCCGACCCGCAGTTCAACGCGGAGGTCAAGAGGCTGGAAGACGAGGTAACCGAGCACCTTGAATGGGCACAATTGCGTCAGGCGTTTCGCAAGATCTTCGCGCTCAGCTCGCTCGGAAATCGGCATTTCCAGTCGGGTGAGCCGTGGCGGACGCGCGAATCGGATCCGAGTGCTGCCGGCGCACTCATCGCCGATCTCGTCTACCTCGTCCGTGATCTTGCTGTTCTCGTTCACCCCTTTATTCCGGAGACCGGCGACCGAATCGCGAAACTGCTGGGCGTCGAACGGCTTTGCTGGGACCTTCTCGGCCGCCGCGAAGGTGTCGAGCGCATCAAGAAGCCGAGCGTACTGTTCAAACGGCTCGAGGACGAACAGATCGTGTCGTTGCGGGAGCGATTCAGTGGAACGCAGGCTGAGCGGCAGGAAGCCGACCGTCCGGAGGCGCAGTTCGTGACCAATGTCCGGCTGATCGCAGCGAGGGTTACCGAAGTGTCGCAGCATCCGGAAGCGGATCGCCTCTACGTCGAGAAAGTCGACGACGGGTCTGGAGCCGAGCGCCAGATTGTCAGCGGGCTTGTCGGTCACTACGATCCCGCTGACCTTCAAGGGCGAACCGTAGTCCTCGTCGACAATCTCAAACCTGCCAAGTTACGGGGCGAGAAGAGCCAGGGAATGCTGCTGGCCGCGCAAAACGATGATGGCTCGGATGTTGAGGTGATTTTCGTCGACGGAGTCGAGCCGGGCAGCGTTATCGCTCCGGAGGGTGTGACGGCGCCGGAGAGGCGACCGAAGCGTATCAGCGCGGAGACCTTTTTCGAGTACCCGATTCACACAAAGGCAGGTGTGGTAACCGTCGGCGAGAGCGCGCTCGTTGTGAACGGTAGGCAGTTGAAAGTTGAACGCGTGACCGACGGAACGGTAGGCTGAACGCGATTGGCGACAGATGAGCTTCGCAACGTTGAATTCGATACCGTGTGAGGAGCTCGATTCGGGGGACAACCTGCTGCAGAGCGCCTTCTGGGCACGCCTGAAGGAGCGCTACGGATGGCAGCCGTACGCGTTTCGCACAAGCGCGGGCGATTGTACGCTGCTCACATTGGTTCGCCGATTCCGGGGCGGGGTTCGATTGGCGTACCTGCCTCACGGCCCGGATGAGCGGCTGCCGCAGGGGGAGGCGCAGCTCCTCGAGATTGCGGAGGCGGTTGAAGCGCAGTTGCCGGCGGGCGTTGCCGTGCTGCGACTCGATCCGCGGTGGACGACCCCGATCGACCACGGGCGACTGCGAAGCTTCGGAATCGTCCGCGGTGCGGTGGAGGTCCAACCTCCGACTACCGTTCTCATCGACCTGACGAAGGGCGAAGATTCCGTTCTCGGACAGATGAAATCGAAGTGGCGCTATAACGTGCGACTCGCGGCAAAGCGTGGCGTATCGGTTCGTGTAAGCTCGCCGAACGAGCTTCGCGACGATTTCGAGTTGTGGTACCGGATGTATGAGCGGACGGCCGTTCGTGACCGTATCGCGATACATCGTGCCGAGTACTATCGTGACTTCCTGATCCACGATTGGTACCCGGGATCGGATTCGGGTCAGCCCACCATGGAACTCCTGCTCGCCGAGCACGAGGGCGATCTGCTCGCCGGCATTATCACAGCGCGAGTAGGAACGCGAGCGACCTACGTTTTCGGGGCCAGTGAGGAGCTCAAGCGCAATCTCATGCCGGCATACGCGCTCCAATGGCGTGCGATGAGGCGAGCGATGGAGGCGGATTGCACGTGCTATGACATGTTCGGAATTCCTCCCGCCGAAGACACGAGTCATCCGATGCACGGTCTCTATCGGTTCAAAACCGGGTTCGGGGGACAGATCGTCAACTACTGTGGAACCTTCGACCGCCTGCTGCGCCCGCTGACCGGGCGTACGTTTCGCGCTGCCGAGCGTGCCCGTAACTACTACTACAAACGGCTCAAGAAGCGTTAGCCGTGGTCATCCGCTACTCGAATCCGTATTCGGCTGCAACCTTCTCGTAGTAGTCGATGATCTTGCGCACATAGTCGCGCTTTTTCGAGTACGGGCCGTAGTAGAAGGAGCGCTTGAAGCCGTAGATGATCATGTTTTTCAACTGTTTCGGCGTGATATCGATGTTTCGGGTAGCGAGCTCGATCTCGTCGCTCATCGACGTGTGGCTGACAAGTCGATTATCGGTGCAAAGAGTCACCGAAAGGCGATAGTCGAGCATCTTGGCGAGTGAGTGCGATGCGACGTCGGGAATGTCGGGCGAAGTCTGCAGGTTGCTGGTCAGGCAGACTTCGATAGTGGTGCGGTTCTCGGCAATGTAGTCGGCGAGCTCTTCACAGTAACGTTCGCGATCGGTTATCTCATCGTTTTCGATCATGTCCGCGGCAAATAACCGCAAGCCGTGGCCGATTCGGTCGGCATGCAGTTTCGTTATCGCCTGGAAGATCGATTCGGGACCGTACGCCTCCCCGGCATGCACCGTCTTGCGGAGAAAGTGACTGTGGGCATAGGCGTACGCGTCCCGATGCGCTCCGGCCGGGTTGCCGCGCTCGCTTCCTGCAAGGTCGAATCCGACGACCTGCACATCGCTTTCGTTCTTCAGCTCGACGGTGGCCTTGGCGAGCTCGAGACTCGCTCTCTGGATCACTTCTCGTAACGTGCTGAACTTCAGGACCCGTACGAGGTCGGCGTAGTAGTTGGAGAAGTGCTCGGTGAAATAGCGCATCGCACAGACGATGATCCCGTACTCGAACGGCGGGAGTCCGCCGCTCAAGTCGGCGTTGACCTCGGTACGGGCGCGGCGCAATCCGCGGTCGACCGCCTTCATTACTTCTTCGAAGGAGAGTTCGCGCGAAACATGGAGTTGGGGAGCGAAACGGACTTCGAGGTATCGAACGCCTTCGGCGACATTATCCAACGCAAGCTCATATGCCACCCTTTCGAGCGCCTCGGCGGTCTGGAGCACAGCCGTTGTCCACTGGAAGCCGGCGAGATATTCGTCGAGATTCGCGTACGATCTCTTGAAGACGGTCTCGATCAGACCTGACTCAGTGAAGCTCGGAAGCTCGACCGCGTGTTCTTTCGCCAGATCGATCAAGGTTCCGAGACGCAGACTGCCGTCGAGGTGAACGTGCAAATCGGTCTTCGGTATACGTTCGAGAAAATCGCGTGGGTACACGTGCATCGCCCGCTACTATATCCGAGCCGACATTAATCTCGCAATCGTGAGACGATGCGTTTGAACTCGTGGCCGCGCTCGAACTCGTTCTCGAACAGCTCGAAACTCGCGGCACCGGGCGATAGACAGACCGAGTCTCCGGAAGTCGCGAGTGCCAGCGCGGCGTCAACGGCTTGTGAGAGGTCGCGGTACGGCCCGTGATACCTACATCCGATCGCCTCCAGCTCATGTATCATGCGTCTGGTCGCGCTGCCTTCGAGCAGGACGATCGCCTTGGCTCCGGAAATCGCCTCGGCGAATCCGCTCAGGTCGAGGTGCTTGTCGGTTCCCCCGACGATCAGGACCGTGCGATCGGGACCGAGTCTTCTCAGCGCCGCTGCAGCGGCGGGGGGGACAGTGGCTGCGCTGTCGTTGTAGAAGTGAACTCCCGAGATAGAGTCGAGCTTCTCCAGGCGATGCTCGAGGCCTGCGAAAGCGTGGAGCGCGTCGTCGACTCCCGCACCGGAGACGCCGAAGTTATCGAGTGCGAGACGGGCGATCGCACGGTTGTGTTCGATATGGTCGCGAGACGATGGACAAACGACGACACGTCCCGGGGCACGTGAACTGAATCGGCGCGTCCACCGCTCTTCGGTCGTTCCCAGGATGAGAACGTCATCGAGACGTTGAGAGGCGAATATCAACTCCTTGTCCCGTACGTACGCTTCCATATCGTCTCGGTAGTAATTCTGGTGGTCGGCATAGATGTTAGTGATCACGGCAATCGAGGGGGTGAGCAGAGCCGTCCCGTGACTGTACGAGCCGCAGAGCGGAAGATCGCCGAGCTGAAACGAGCTGAGCTCGAGCACGACCGGTGTCGACTCATCGATATCGTCGAGAAAGGTTAGGGGGCTGACGGTGATGTTGCCTCCGAGACGTGCTTCGGGATACGAGGTAAGGAGTCCCGCGTGGATGAGCGTGGCGACGCTACTCTTGCCCTTACTGCCCGTTACCGCCACCAGCGGTCCACGAAAGCGGGAGAGAAAGAGCGAAACGTCGGTTTCTATTCGATGCGCGTGCCTGAGAATCGGCGCATCGCGCGGGACGGCCGGATTCTTGATGACGATATCGGCACCGCTTATGTCGGCATCGTCGTGGCCGCCGTATGCCTCTCGTTCCGCCATCCCGGCGATGAAAGCGCGGGACTTTTCGAGACGGTGGGCGGGTTTCGAGTCGGTGACCGTTACGCGAGCGCCATGTCGGAAGAGATAGCGCACGGTCTCGACTCCACCCCCATGCAGACCTAATCCGATGACCGTGACCTTGAGTCCGTCGAGATCGTTCAATCGGGTACTCCGTGCGGGCTTCGTATACTACTCGTATTCAAGTACGTACTCCTTCCGGTCGTCATCGGTGAGGTAAGCGCGTGTCCGAAGAGCGGTGAACGAACGGTGAACCCATTCCGGAATTGCATCACGGAGGGAGCGAAAGAGGGTCAGCTCTCTCGAGAAAGGAGTATCGCGCAATACGGACTCGATGTCTCGCAACGACGGTGTGACCACTGCCAAAACTTCAGACAACCGTCGAACCGCACGGGGCAACTCGCCGCCGGACCATCTCGGCGGAGCGTGGGCAACGCTGCGGAACCGACACGAAAAAGGGTAATAGGGGTACAGCGGATGCTCTGCCGGTTCCACGAGCGCTGACAGGAAGCGTGTCAGGTCGCGATCCATCCAGATCCCTTGCGCGAAGTAACCGCGCCCGCGTTCACCGATCCACGTCTCGTTGATGAGTTGCCGAGGCTGCATGCCGTCTGCGCCGGTCGGCACGAGATCGAGTTCGAGGAAGACGTCCCGACTGCGATAGTCGCTCGTGTAATCGTTGTTCGTGGGGCTGATTCTATCCGCATGGCCGGGATGTGCGGCGAGATCCATGTAGATGATCAGGCGGGCGGGCATCGGTGCGTCATCGACGGGCCGCGAGAAAGAAGGTCGGAGAGTGCGGGCGGGATCGAAGTCGAAGCGTAACTGGGCGAAGAGTTCGGGAACCCACTTAACGAGTTGATCGACGACGTAGCAGAGCCGCTCGATGTAGTCGTCATCCGGTTCGCGCTGACGAACATCGTGATGAATCGGGAAGGGTGGAACATGAATCGAGGCCGGAAGACGGATGAAGCGTTCTTCGTCCTCGGTGAAGTGTAAGGTAGTTCCCGGTGGATCGTGGGATCCGATCAGTGATGCCGAAAGCGACTCCAATCGGTCGGACATCTGACGCGCCGATCTACTCGAGATCGGGAGGATCGAGCCGGGATTCGCTCAGGTGTTCGATCTCGTAGATAACCCAATCTTCTCCGTCGAGACGCAAGCGAACCCGGTCCTCGCGCTGAAGACCCATGCTGGGGCGCCTTGCGGTAGCAGCCTCCGGCGTTTCGTCGATATCACCTGCGTCATCGGGAGTCCACCGCTCGTAGCGAACGATGTACTCACGCTCATCGTCTGCGCCGATGTCAACGGACTCCATTTCCAGTCCGGTCACGCCGTATAACCACGAATCTTCCGGAATCGGCTCTCTGCCTCCGTCGTCCCATTCGGCCGCGTTCACGATACCTGTGGTCATCTCGACGCTTAACCGCATTCGCGAAATGACGAACAGATTGGTTACTTCACGAATCATGCCTGAGCCGGCTCCGTCGACGGTGGCATCGTCCATAAGCTCGTGATCGAGGTCGTTGTGACCCAGGTAGAATGCTCGCACGACCTGCTCCGAGGACATACCCGCTGTCTGCCGCGGTGCAAGCCGGTTTCGGATGATCGTCGCGGGAATCGAACCGATGACAACCACCGCAACCAGCACGACCAGTGCCTGTTTCCAATGCTTTCGGACCGTCTCGCGACGAGTAAGCTGCTGCTTCATTGAGCGCTGCTTCTGCTCCGCATCTTTGAGTATACGGTCACGCTCCTCCTCGGAGATAGGACGCGTGACTCCGCTGTCACGCCAATCGTGGAATACCTCCACCCACTCGTCGGCACCGAGAACCTGATCCAGCCTCAGACAGCGATGCAGGAGTTTTGCGACATCGGTTCGCAAGTCGGGTCGTCGGAGAGTCGGTTCGAGTACACTCTCCTCACGAATCATTGTGTGTAACTCCGCCTCGTCCTCGGAATAGTATGCCCACGAACCGGTGAGAACACGGTGGGCGAGGGTGGCGAGGGCGAACGAAATATTCTTCTCATCCTTGTGATCGGGATGGTTGAAGAGCTCGAACTCGTATCGTCGCGTTTCCTCGTCCTGCTGATCGTGAATGGCGTCTATAAGTTTCTCCGGCAAGAGCAATACCCCGCCGTCGTCGAGGAACACGATTCCTCGGCCGTGAAGGCGAGCAGGGGCAATACCGTTGTATGTCGCCGTTCGAAGCGCATGAGCGAGGCGGTCGAGATAAGAGAGGGCCGTACGTTCATCTTCATTGAGAACGTCGCGGAGAGGTCTGCCTTCGACGTACGGACCGTAGACATAGAGCGTACCGGAATGCTCGGTCATACCCGCGGTGTTCCACCGTTCGCAGGAATCGCCGCGAATAATCCAACCGTAGAGGTTGGTACCGACCGAGAGTTTCCGGATGGCGAAGCTCTTGCCCGGGATCCCGGTTGCGACTCCGAGAAGAGATTGCCCGTCCCGTTCAATGCGCACAAATCCGTTGGAAAGCGACGAAACGTTCATACCGTAATAATGATGCTTTCGTGAATGCTCTGTCAAAGGTTGCGGCACGCCGCGGACGCATACTCGATGCTGGAGCCCGCGTTGCCGTCGAAATCGCAGCTCGACCCGCGGGTAAGAATCTCGAATGAACAGGATTCGGGCATCACCGCATCGAAGAGGGCGAGGCAGGTCGCTGCGGGGTACCCGCGACCGGCACGCTTGCGTGGAAGCGCCTCCTTCGTGCTCCTTTCGGCCAGATGCTCGATAAGCGAGTCGGCCCTTCTCCGCGCCGATCCGGCGGAGCCGCCCTTGGTTATGTTCGACGAGCAGACCCAGAGAACCTGCGACGGAGGGAGATCGGCGGTGCACTGAACAAGAGCCGACGCGAGCTCGGAAATCTTTGCAGCGGTCAGATTGGGTGTGAGAACGGGAAGGATTTCGGAGGCCGGGAAGAGGAACTGGACGAACGGGAGCACCGTTTCGACACTCGGCGCCTCGAAGTGCGGAATATCGTCCCGCTGGACGAAGCTCACTGAGTGAACCAGTTCGTCCGCTCTCTCGCGCGCGACGAAGGTATCTCCCATCGGGGTCCGAAATACGTCGGACTCGGGGACCGCCGGTGTCCGGTTGGAGTCGTGTGTCGCCGCGGCAATCACCCCGACCAGTTGCGGCGATGTGGCCGCCGCCGACTTGAACGCCGAAGACTGATGAAGCCCGGAATACTGAAGACTGCCGTGAGGGCTCACGATACCTGTGGCATTCCCGGCGAGTTCCTCCGTTCGCAGAAGCAACGTTCGCACCGCTTCGCGCAGGCCCGTGGCTGACTGCGGATAGAAGATTCCGTCGAGCACTGCCTCGCGAATCAGTTGCGGGCGGCGCAGCTTCATATCCTTAAGTATGGTGATTTCCGGCAACCGATCAACGGCCGAATCTCAATCAGCGGCCGTCGAAGATCGCTCGCAATCGATGCTCGTCGGGGGTCACCGAGAGATTCTTCTCGCGGGTCGGCAACACAAGTCCGATCGACCCTCCCTTCGCCCGGCGCAGATACTTCACCTGCGTATAGTACAGATCGACAGCGGAGGAGCCTGGAGGCGCCTTACTGTATCGAATCGCGAGCTGCGCTGCGTCGAGCAGCACATCGAGCGGAACCGATTTTCCGGGAATCGAGCGCACGAAAACGTAGCCGCCGGGGTAGTCACGTGTGTGTACCCATGTGTCGTTGCCCCGAACATGGTGACGAAGAAGGTCATCGTTCTCTCGTGCGTTCCGTCCGACGAGTACGACGAAGCCGTGTCGTACGAACCGCAGCCCCGGGGCGTCATCTGCACTACCTTTTGCTCCGGTATCGTTGTCTCTCGGTTCGTCTCGGAGCTCTCGCAGCAACTCGCGCAGTTCACGTTCCGACTCGATCGAGGATAGTGCTTCCATCTGTCCGCGGACCTGCTCGCGGCGTGTTTCAGCCACAGTCAGCTGTTCGGCGACCGAGGTACGCTCGCGTTCTTTCTTCTTCGCCCGCTGATAGTACCGTTCGGCGTTCTCCTGAGGAGTCCGACGTGGGTCGAGCGGGATCTCGATCGTATCGGCATCGGCGCTCCAGTCCTCGGCAATGAGCCGTTCGCTCCCCGGTGACACGCGATGCAGGTTCGCAAGAATGACATCACCGTACTTGCGATCGCTACCGGCATCCTCAGCCGCCTCCGCCTTTGCCCTTAGACCCGAGATCCGGCTGGTGAGGCGGCGATCGGCCTCGCGCAGCGCCTTCATCGCTTCATTGCGGAGCTGTTCGAGTCTGCGCTCGTCCTCTTTCTTGCTGTATTCGGCGTCGAGCGCGGCGTTGAGAGATCCGTACCCGGCATAGTCACGAACCTCGAACTCTTTTCGGCTTCCGCCGCGTCGCCCGGCGAGCTCATTCTCGATATCGAAACGCCCGCCGGATACCTCACCACGCTTCGGCCGCCGATAAAAGGCATCGACGATCGAGTTACGCTCATCGGTGAGCAACACGTTCGCCGCGCCGCCCCACAACCTGATCCAGAGGCGGTGTAGCGTGTCGGTGCGTCTCACGTCGATTCGTATGATCCGTTCGTGTTCGACATGCTCCACGTCGACGATGCGCCCGCCTCGAATCCGTGAGCGAAGTGCGGTCTCGAAGCGTTGTGGGGTTCTGTTCTTCTTGAACCGGCGCTCGGTTCGGTGTATGCGTGTCGCCCCCTGTTGGAGCGATACGAGCACCGTGAGTCTGCCCGCCGGACGGTAGAGTTCGAGCACCAGACTCTGGAAATCGGGTTGCATGATCTGCTGGATATGGGCTCCGGCGAGATCGAGCTCGTCGAGTACCTGGTCGATCTCCCGCCAATTCAGACTCAAAGCTTGCCTTCAGCTTTCAGCACGGCCCGGACGGCCGAGACAAGATAGAAACTGCCGGCCACGACGATGCCGCGGGTGGTACCGGCTCGTTTCCGGGCGAGCGCGACCGCTTCGTGAGGTTCCGGTGCAAGATCGACCTCGAATCCGTGTTCGGAGAACACGTGCGCAATCTCGTCCGGATCCGACGGTTTGAACGTACCGGCGCGCGCGATGACCACCGATCGGCAGAAGCCGACAAGCTCGGCAACCATCCCCGCTATGTCCTTGCCGCGTACCGCTCCGAAAAGCAGCACCGGATCGGGGGGCAGCACGCTTCGGGCGGTTTGAACGAGGTGCCGAACAGAACCGGCGGTGTGGGCACCGTCGAGCAGCAGCGGCGGAAGATCCCGCACGAACTCCGCTCGACCGGGTAGTCGTGCTTCACGCAATCCTGCGAGCACACGTTCGACGTCTGCGTCGGGACGAAGTGCGAGCACGGCAAGAAGAGCAAGTGCGGCGTTCTCCGCCTGTGGCGAACCGGTTAGATTCAGATGCATTTCGACCGACGATTCGGGGCGGTTGGACGCAGGGTGGGTGCCGGGCGACCCCGACGCTTGTCGATTCACCCGGCCGGTAAGGGTCACCATTGCTCGTGTTCCGCCCGATTCGACCCGGATATCCGAGATCTGTGCTTCGTCGTCGAAGCGTCGTACCGGACAGTGCCGCGAGGCGGCAACACGCAACAGCTCCCGTTCGGCCTCCGCGGATTGTCGCGACAGTATCACCGGTACGCGTTCCTTGAAGATACCTGCTTTCTCTCGGGCAATCGAGGTCAGGTCGGTACCGAGATACTCGGTGTGTTCGAGCTCGATCGGCGTAATGAGGCAGAGATCGGGATGACAAAGATTCGTCGCATCGAGCCGGCCGCCGAGGCCGGTTTCGAGCACGATCCATTCGCATCGTGCCCGACGAAAAAGCAGGAACGCGAGCAGGGTGAGCAGCTCGAACGTCGTAGGCAGACGCTCGGTTGCGTCCGGAAGCGACCGCAGCGACTCGACGTATT
This sequence comes from Spirochaetaceae bacterium, assembly GCA_003552745.1. Taxonomy (GTDB): domain Bacteria; phylum Spirochaetota; class Spirochaetia; order DSM-27196; family SKKC01; genus SLAN01. The sequence continues at coordinate 291 of PUOG01000055.1, read as the reverse complement.
CGTGGATGCGTGCGGTCTCGGCGACGATATCGGAGTCGGCGGCGAAACGACCGTCGATACGAAAACGCTCGCGATAGTCGTCGATATGTGGGGATGCGTACAATCCGGTCTTCAGCCCGAGCGAGCGCAGGCCGGCTTCCACGAACGATGCGGTCGATCCCTTTCCTTTCGATCCGGCGATATGGACCGTCGAAATCCCGTTCTGCGGCTGCCCGAACTCGGAGAGGAGCCGCGCCATGCGTTCGAGGCGGTACTCGCGCGGCTTATAGCTGCCTCGTTCGAGATTCACGA